>JBEIPH010000218.1:0-3140 GCA_040377115.1 Micavibrio sp.
AAATCGCTGGTTAATTTCAATATTTTATTTGTCTGACGGGTGGGGGAATAAGATTGTCGTGCAGTATCAAGGCCATTTATTTATTTACATAATAATTAATTCACCAAGGGGGTGTTTTTTCAGAAAATCCTTGCATAATTTGGTCGCGACTTGGAAACTGCGCACATCCATTTTTTATAGTGCGGAGGCAGCCATGAAAAACAATCTACTGACCTATTTCAGCCAGCAAGCCCGCCAAGGCATCAGGGGCTTTTTCTCGCCTATTCAAAACGCAAAATACATTGCGCGCGAAACAACCACCGCTGTCGCCGCCGCCAAAGATTTTTTCAAGCCTAAAAAGTAACAGGAGCTTTATTGATGTCTAGCCATTCACCGCGCCCCACCATGAATATCAGCGCCCGCGCCCTGGCAACGGTACTGGCTGACCCAGCCAACGCCCAATTGAAAGCAGCCTTTGAAAAAGCCCTTGGCCGCGAGATCACCGCCAATGCGCAAACAGGCAGCCTTAAGATTGTCGGCGGTGGTGGACGTGTTGATGCACGCGAAAGAAGCATCGCCCCGATGCTGAAAGAAATGTCAGACGCTGTCACGCTGCCAGCCGACCAGATGTCAGCCATTCTTGCAAAGTATTCTTTTTAAACCCAGATAGGAGCAACCATCATGATGTCACCACCCAATGGTCGTTACAGCGGCCAAGTTATGGACCAAACACTGGCGACCGTTTTCATGAACCCCGATAACGCAGGCCTGAAAGCCGCCTTTGAAAAAGCCGCCAAGTGCAGCATCGAAGTATCAACATTCGGCAGCACGATTGTGTTTGGCACAGACGTAAAAGAAAACGTGCCGTTGATCCAAACCGCACTGGGCATGCTGTCAGAACAACTGACCGTGCCAGATGACCGCCTGAAAGAAGTGCTGAGCAACTTCAACTTCGGCTAAGCGTCTTTTTTTGATTGATAGGCCTGCCAAAGGTCAGGGCGGCGTTGTTTTGTCAGCGCCTCCGCCTGTTGCCTGCGCCATTTTTCGATATTGGCGTGATGGCCTGACAGCAATTCATCGGGCACGCGGCGCGCAACGCCGTTGTGATCCATCCACTCGGCGGGGCGGGTATAGTGCGGGTATTCCAGCAGGCCGTGGGTGAAGCTTTCCTCGTCATGCGTGCCTTGGTTGCCCAGCACCTGTGGCAATTGGCGCACAACGGCATCCAGCATGATCATGGCGGCTTGCTCGCCACCGGTCAGGATATAATCACCGATTGAGGCTTCTTCGATCTCGTAGGCATCGAGCAGGCGCTGGTCAACACCTTCATACCGGCCACATAAAATTGTCATGTGCTCAAGCTGGGCAAATTCCTCAACCCGCGTCTGGGTCAGTGGTTTGCCGCGAGGGGACATGTAAATCAACTTGCCGTGCGGCACACAGGATTGAAGCGCCTTTGACAGCACATCGGGCTTCATCACCATGCCCGCCCCGCCGCCAAAGGGCGTATCATCCACCGTCTTGTGAACATCGACGGTGAAATCGCGTGGGTTGACGGTGTTAATCGACCACAGGCCTTTTTCAAGCGCCTTGCCTGTCAGGCTGTGGCCAAGGAAGCCCGGAAAAAGCTCGGGGAAAAGGGTGATGATGGTGGCTGAAAAAGCTGTTTTACTCATGGCTGTATCTTTGACCCAGACGGGGCGGTGGTCAACAGGAATCATCTTGATCACAGGCTTTCAAGGCATTAGGCTTGGCTATCTTAAAAATTAAAGTCTTTTCAGGAGGGTGCGCTATGGTCACCAAGCTCAAGGAAGTTTTTGCGCAAGCTGCAACCAAAGCGGCAGGCATCAAGGATTCAATCAAGATCAAAATGCCCGCTTTTAAAAAGCCGACCTTTAAAATGCCATCCCTGTCATTTAAAAAATTCAACCTCAGAAAAGCGTTCATGCAGACCACAGGCGGCGTTGTGCTGGCTGGGTCGGTTGCAACCATTGGTGTTGGTTCGGCCATCGGTCTAAGCGCGACAGCCGAAGCCATGGCGGTCGGTAAAGAAGCCAAAGTCTGCCTGGATGCCACCAAGATCGGTATGACTTGCGCGCCAGAAGGTCAGCGTGCGCTTGATATCCAGCGCGACACCATAGGATCCATGTTCTTGTCGATTGGCATCATAAGCGCTGGAGCGCTTGGCGGTATGGGGCTGTTTGTTCGTACCCAGCAAGAAGCGCATCGCAAGACCGCGCCCAAGCCACAACAAAAGTCTTAATCAAAAAGCCCGACCGGCGGGTCGATGCTGACAAAGCCACCTTCGATATCGACATCAGGAACAGCGTCATCCGTAAATGGAATATAAAAGCTATTGCCGCGCGCTGGTTTGATGTCCAGCAGGTCGCCTGCGCCAAAATTGGCGACCGCAATCACGCGCCCCATGACTGAACCGTCGATGTGGCGGGCTTCAAGCCCGATCAGGTCAGCGTGGTAATACGTGTTTTTCTTTTTGATTTCCGGCAGGGCGGTGCGCTCGATGTGCAGTTTTTTGCCGCGCCATTTTTCAGCCTGTGTGCGGTCTGCAATACCTTCGATGGTGGCAATTGAAATGCCGCCGTGGTCCTTGATGCTTGTGATGGTGCAAAGGGGCTGGCCCTTGGCATCCAGCATTGCCTGCTTGGTCAGGATTTTTGGATTGTCGCCAAACAGCTTTATTTTGACATCGCCACGGATACCGTGCACGCCAACAATTTCACCAAGGCAAATAAGCTGTTTGTCAGTCATTTAAAAACCTTCCGGCAAATTGGCTGCCCCGTATAAACAGGGCAGCCGATTTGTGCCGGATACAGGTCTTAGGCTTCAGCTGCTGGTGCAGCTTCTTCAGCAGGGGCGGCAGGCGCTGCTTTTGCGGCTGCGATTGCTTCTGCTTTTTTGGCTTTTTCTTTGGCGCGTTCAGTCATTTTCACGCCAGCAGCCGCTTTCTTGGGGTTGCTCTTGCGCTCTGGCATCGGGGCCAGACCGGCGCGGCCGATGAACAGGGCGACGCGGTCGGTAACCTGTGCACCTTTGCTGATCCAGTAAGTGATGCGCTCGCCGTTCAGGGTAACGCGGTTGGCAGCGTCACGTGGCAGCTTTGGGTTATAGGTACCTACTTTTTCAAGGAAGTCGCCATCGCG
>JBEIPH010000031.1:0-7469 GCA_040377115.1 Micavibrio sp.
AAATATGCAAGTACCGGCACTGGTCAAGGTAGGCAGCGGACATATTCTAGGGCGTAGTTTTTATCTGCTTGATAACTTTCCCGGCCTTTATGCAGGTGGTGATGTCTGGGTTGAAAAAGACCCCAACCCGAATTTCGATGCGGTGACATCAATTGTGATTGGCGGCAACGATTGGGCCGCCGCATGGTCGCAAGATGCCGGCGATCGCGGGCGTTTTGTACCAACACCGGGTGGCGAACAACAGCGCGAGCGCGCCTATCGTGTGGGCGTTAATATGGTGATGATGGCCATGGCGGGCAACTACAAGGCCGATCAGGTGCACATCCCTTATATTCTGGAGCGCATCGGGCGATGAGCGATTGGTTGGCATCCTTTAACCTGCAGGCCACGCCGTATCTTTCTGGCGGGTGGCTGTGGCTGTTGTTGGTGGCTGCAATTTTGCTGTTGGCAGTGGCTGTGCGCCGTCGTGCTTTTGATTTTTTTGCCCGTGTGGGTTTTCTGGCGTTGCTGGTTTTTCTGCTGCTCAACATTGGCCTTCGGCAGGATATGCGCGAACCGCTGCCGGACAAGGTTTTGATTGTTGTCGATGACACCAACAGTCAAAAGATAGGCAATCGTGACAAAACAGCGGCAGCAGCCTTGGCCGATGTGCAGGAAAAGCTAAAAGCGCGCGGCAAGGATGTTGAAACCGTTATTCTGCGTGCCCCACAAAAAACAGACCCACGTCGGGGTGATAGCACGACGATGTTTGATCTGCTTTCCGACAGCCTGATGACCCTGCCGCTGCAGCAGATGGCGGGCACCATCCTTATTACCGATGGTCAGGTGCATGATGTGCCAGATCAGCTTGGTGCGCTTGAAAAACTGGGTCCTTTTCATGTTATTTTGACGGGTAAGCCAGATGAATTCGACCACAAGGTCAATATCGTTTCCGCGCCCAAATATGGCCTTTTAAATGAAACTGCAAGAGTATCCGTACGCGTTGATACTTTAGGGGTAAGCCAGCAAGAAGCCGTGCCCGTGACAGTCGAGGTTTGGCAAGACGGCGCGGTGATTGAACAAAGAACCGTTCTGTCAGGCGAAGAAGAAACCTTTGCCATGGTCCTTAAACATCCCGGTCAGAATGTGTTTGAATTCCGCATTCCTGCCGTTGAGGGCGAGCTGACAGACATCAATAACAACGCCCCCGTTATCATCAATGGCGTGCGCGACAGGTTAAAAGTTTTGCTGGTATCCGGTATGCCGCATATGGGCGAGCGCGCATGGCGTAACCTATTAAAGTCCGATCCGGGCATAGATCTGGTCCATTTCACCATTTTGCGCTCCCCAACATCAATTGATGCCGCACCAACACGCGAAATGTCGCTGATTGTTTTTCCGGTTGATGAGCTGTTTTCGCAAAAGATTGATGATTTTGATCTGATCATTTTTGATAAGTATCAGCAATACAACCTTCTGGCCCCGCAATATTTCGCCAACATTCGCCGTTATGTGCGTGGTGGCGGTGCTTTTTTGATGGCCATGGGTTCGGACAAGGGCGAGGACAGCCTGTTCACCACTGCGCTGGCAGATAGCCTGCCCGTTGTGCAAGGTGGCGCAGATATTGCCAAAGGCACCTATCAACCCGTTTTAAGCGATAAAGGCCTGCGCCATCCTATCACAGCAGATCTGGCGCCGCTGTCCGAAGACTGGGGCCAATGGATGACCCAAGCCAGCGTAAGTCAGCGCGGCGGGCAGGTGCTGATGACCGGTCTTTCGAAAAAACCACTGCTGGTTATTGATCAGGTTGAACAGGGTCGCATGGCTGTTCTGGCATCAGATAACATCTGGTTCTGGTCAAAGGGCGGTGATGCTGCGGGGCCTTATACCGAGCTGTTGCGAAACTTGTCACATTGGTTGATGAAAGAGCCAGAGCTTGAGGAAGATTACATCAAGGCCGAAGCAAGCGGGCAGTTGATTACAGTATCGATGCGCGCAATCGGCGATGAAATTAAAACAGTAGAAATGAAATCGCCATCAGGCGCGCTCGAGCAAGTGACGCTGGATGACGAGCAAGCCGGCTGGCGGCGCAAAAAAATCACGGTCAGTGAAAACGGCGTTTATCGCTTTGCGGCAGGCGAGAAAAAAGCCTTTGTTGTCGTGGGCACAGCCAACAGCCCTGAATATGCCGATGTGCATACCACGCCCGATCTGCTGGCGCCTGTGGTCAAGGCCACGGGTGGCAGTATTGTCTGGTACGCAGATAATAGCGGGTTTGACCTGCGCGCCGTATCACCCGGCGCAACCCGTCGTGGAGGGGATGATTGGCTGGGCTTAAAGCGCAACGAGGCCTTTGCTGTGACGGGTGTCAAAACACAGGTTTTAATCAATAAGTGGTTGTTTTTAATATTGGTTTTGGCGGGGCTGGTGGGCGCTTGGTGGCTTGAAGGTGGGCGCCGTTTACGCTCTAAATGAGAATAATTCTCAAAAAAGATTTGACAGTCTGACCTGATGCCTTAGGATGGTAAAAATAAACTGCAATCGACAATGGGGTGAACAAGCGATGAGCATGAAGGCAAAACTAGGACAGTCACAACAACAGTCCAGAACCTTTGTTCCCGCCGCACCCCAGCAGGAAAAAGCGCCAGCTGCGCCACAGGGTCCCGTTACCCCCGCCAAGTAATCACCCTACTTATTCGTTGAGCTTGCCACCTGTGCTTTGTGCACGGCTGATGAAGTCGTGAATGCTGCGTGGCGGCAGCCCGTGTTTGATGCGGTATATGAAATAGGTTTCCATCACGCGCTGTACGTAGTTGCGGGTCTCGTAAAACGGGATTTGCTCAACCCAGTCAATAACGTCAATTTCACCGCGGCGCGGATCGCCAAATTGTGCGTTCCATTCTTTGACGCGCCCTGGGCCTGCGTTATAGGCCGCAATCGCCATCGGATAAAATCCGTTATAATCCTCAATCAGGCTGTTCAGGTAATGTGACCCCAACGTCACGTTGTATTTCGGCGCGGCCGTCAGGTTATCAAGGCTATAGCCACGCCCCAGCTGTTTTGCCATACGCTTGGCGGTGGCTGGCATTAACTGCATTAACCCGCGCGCACCTGCGGTGCTGAGCGCCTTGGTATCAAACATGCTTTCGCGATAAACAATCGAGTGCACGATTGAACTTTCGGGCTTTTTTGGCGGGGTAAAGGGCAGCATCGGATAGCCTTCTTCGGAAATGAAAAAGCCGATGTTTTGTTGGGCCTGTTTATTTGCTTCCACCGCGTAATAACGCCTGTCCACGCCAAGGGCAAGGCGGGCAATCATCGTATAATCAGATGGCGTGCGGGCCAGCGAAAGCAGTTTGGCAAAAAACGGGTCTGCCAGACGCGTCAGTTTGGCTTGGTGCAGCAGGCGGATGGCGCGGGTCAGCTCCCGTGCTTCAAAAATTTTAATTTCGGTTTCGGTTGGCTGCGGACGGACAAGGTTTTGCTTGCCTGGGTCATGCACAATTTTCAGCAGGCTGATCTGCCCATAAAAGGTAGAGGGATAATAGGCTGCAATTTTATGCCACTGGTCTGCTGTGGCTTGCTCTTTTAATTTTTCAGACGCCAGTGCCGCCCAGTGTGCCGCACGCGCACGGCTGATCGCAGAATCAACACTGCGATACATTTTGTCAAAATGGCGATAGGCGGCAGCTGCGTCATTCAGATAACGCAGGCTGATCCACCCCAACAGCCATTCTGCCTGTGCAAAGCTGCTGCCCTCAAAGGTCTGGTGGCGGGCAGTGATGCGATAGGCTGATTTAGAGTCTTTTTTCTCGATCGCGCGGCGGGCCAGAATATGGATTTCTTTCCACCATATGTCTGGGCGCGTTTGTTTTGCGGGCAGCATGGCCAGCATTTCAAGGGCACCGTCGCCCGGATCTTTGCGGCGGCGATAGCGCATGCGTTCAAATACCAAGCCTTCATCGCGCGATAAGGCCTGTGGAACTTTGCCTACGGCAGTTGAGGCGTCGGGCCTTTGGCGGGCAAGTGATAAACGTGCGTGACCAACGCTTCGTTGATCAGCACTGACAAAAGCAAGCATGGCTTCAGCCTCGTCAAAGCGCTCCGACCAGATCAGGTTATCAAGACGCTTTTGATGCGCACCAGCGGCAAAAAGTTTTTTATAGCTGCTGGCAATGGAGGATACCTGATTTTTCTTGAGCTCCATTTCGGGCCACAGATCTGACAGCGCTTGTCGTGCAGCTTCCGTTTGGCCAGAGGCGAGTAGGGCATCAAGATAGGCTTTTAGCCCGTCATAGGTCAGGGGCGGATTATTCTTAAACCACACTGCAATATCTGCGGGCTTGGCAACGTCGGCAATATTGGGTTCGATCTTGCGGCGGATCTGGTGCAGGCGTGGCCATTCAGGATTGGCCGCGGCAAACTGCATCAGGGCCTTTGGGTCGGCTGCAATTTCGGTTTCAGTGGCGTAAAGCCAGACCACCAGTTTTTGCGCAACGGGGTCTTTTTTGTTGCCAATAAGGGCAAAGGTTTTTTGCCAGTTATCGTCAAGCGCGCTGGCCTGTGGTTTTTTCTTGGGCGGGGCTTGTTTGACTGTTTTCTTTTTTGGCTTGGTTTCTGCCGCCAGCGCATCGCTGATTGGTGGCTGTGAAAGCGTAAAAAACGCGGCCAGCGCCAGAATAGGCAGGTAAAAGCGTGCTTTTGCCCTTGCCCGTATTACAGGTGCTGGCTTATGCTGGCCCGATATATCGTAAGGAGAAATATTAACCATGGCTCGTTCGCCCAAGTTCGCCCAGCGCATTCACGGATCCATTCCCGCTCTCATCACACCGATGAAGCAGGGCAAGGTTGATTTTGCCGCTTTCGGACGTTTTGTTGAATGGCAAATCAATAGCGGCAGTCATGGTCTTGTTCCCTGTGGCACCACGGGTGAAACGCCGACGCTGACAACGGATGAGCATATCAAGCTGATCCGCGCCTGTGTCGAGGCGGCTGACGGGCGTGTGCCTGTCATCGCCGGCACGGGGTCCAACAATACTGAAAAAGCGGTTGAACTGGCCCGTGCTGCTGAAAAAAGCGGTGCCGATGCCATTTTAGTCGTCACGCCGTACTATAACAAGCCCACGCCTGAAGGTCTGTTCCAGCACTACAAGGCGATCAACAATGCCTGCGGCCTGCCCATTATTTTGTATAATGTACCCGGCCGCACGGGGATCGAGATCAGCGTCGACACTGTGGTACGTCTGGCAACGCTTTCGCGGGTTGTGGGTATCAAAGATGCCAGCGTAGACCTGTCACGCCCGCTGGCCATTCGCCGCGCGCTTGGTCCGGATTTTATCCAGCTGTCGGGTGAGGATGCCACGGTTGGCGCCTATCTGGGGCAGGGTGGTCATGGCTGCATTTCGGTCACCGCCAACGTGGCACCAGCACTCTGTGCCGAGCTGCACAACAGCTGGGAAGCGGACGAACGCGTGCTGTTTGAACTTTATCGCGACTGGTTGCTGATCTTGCACAAGAACGTTTTCATTGAAACCAGCCCGTCACCGGCAAAATATTGCCTGAGCAAAATGGGTTTCTGCCGCGATGAGGTGCGCCTGCCATTGGTGCCGGTGAGTGTGGCCAGCCGCAAGGTGCTGGATAAAACGCTGCGCGAAATTGGCATGGACCGTCTGGGTGCGCCCGTTGGCCGTGCCAGCATGAAAAAGAAAACGAAGAAAAAATGACCGGTAAAAACAAAAATGCCGGCAAGAAGAATGCGGGTGGAAGCGGGGACGGTGCTGAAAACGGCAAAACCGTCGCGCAAAACCGCAAGGCCCGGCATAACTATTTTATCGAAGAAGTGATTGAGGCAGGCATCGTTTTGACCGGCACCGAAGTAAAATCGCTGCGTGGTGGTCAGGCCAGTATCAATGAAAGCTATGCGACGGTGCAGGCGGGGGAGATTTTCCTGCTCAATGCCTATATCCCTGAATATACCAAATCAAATCCGAAATGGCAGCACGAGGTGCGCCAGCCGCGTAAATTATTGCTGCACAAAAATGAAATGGCCAAGCTGATTGTGGCTGTACAGCGCAAGGGCGTGACGCTGATCCCGCTGTCGATTTACTTTAACAAACGCGGGATTGCCAAAGTCGGGATCGGTATCGCGGGCGGTAAAAAGCAACAAGACAAACGCGATGACATCAAAAAGCGTGACTGGCAGCGTGAAAAAGGCCGCATCATGCGCGAGAAAAACCGTTGACCTTCTGGCAGCAAATACAGGCAGATCCTGTAGCGCAGGCCATTGGCCTTGTGGCCTTGATTTTTGGCGTAACAGCCTTTTCCCAAAAAGATGATCGTCGTCTGCGGCTTTTGATGGGGTTTCAGGCTTTTACGCTGGTGATCCATTTTGTCATGCTGGGTGCTTATAGTGGCGCGGGTTCGGCGATTGTCACCAGTGCGCGAAACTTTTTATCGTTGCGCGAAAGCATGAAAAAATTCGCCCCGCTTTTTGCCCTGGCAACACTGATTTTTGGTGTTTGGGGGTATGAGCGCTGGCCCGACGCACTGCCGGTGATGTCTGGTATTCTTGCGACCTATGCGCTGTTTTATCAAAAAGGCATCGCCATGCGATATACCTTTGTTTGCACCTGCAGCCTGTGGCTGACACATAATATTTACTATCATTCAATAGGCCCATCATTGATGGAAGCCTTTATGATTGTTGCAAACGTGACAACAATCTATCGCCTGCAAAAACAAACCGCCGCTCAAGTTTAAATAAAGATACTTCGGGCAGAGTGGGACAAAAAACACCTCGGTCGTGGCAGGTCAAAAAATACGCCTGGCGCAGCAGGCCAAAAAAATAAGGGCCGGCGAGGGAAGGCGCCGGCCCTTGGGAGAATAAGCAGCCTGTCTGCGCGAGGGGTTCGCCAGACAGCGGGAGGGGGATTTTAGTCTGCCGCTTTTTCTTTCTTTGCCTTTGCAGGGGCAGCCGGGGCAACCTCGCCGTCGCTGTCTTCTGCATCGGATTCTTCTTGACCGGTTAGCATGGCGCCAGCAACGACACCTGCATTTTCGCGGATTTTCTTTTCGATCTCGTTGGCAATCGCTGGATTTTCCTTGAGAAACTTGCGGGCGTTTTCGCGACCCTGTCCGATACGCTCGCCGTTATAGGCAAACCAGGCGCCTGATTTTTCGACAACATTCGCGTTGACGCCAAGATCAAGGATTTCACCCATTTTGGAAATGCCTTCGCCGTACATGATATCAAATTCAACCTGACGGAAAGGAGGTGCGAGTTTGTTTTTAACAACCTTCACCTTGGTCTGGTTACCAACAACAACCTCTTTATCCTTGAGTGACCCGATGCGACGAATATCAAGGCGTACGGAGGCGTAGAATTTAAGCGCGTTACCGCCGGTGGTTGTTTCGGGGTTGCCGAACATCACGCCAATTTTCATGCGGATCTGGTTAATAAAGATAACGATGGTGCGCGAGCGCGAGATGGT
>JBEIPH010000265.1:0-2170 GCA_040377115.1 Micavibrio sp.
ACAATTGGGCAAGCGTTGGCAGGGGGCTTTGAAGTTACCTATCCATTCCCAGGGCCTTTATGCCGCATTCGCGTTGAAACATGTCCGTAAGCGCAAAGATAGCGAAGAATTGCTAAATGAGCTGGCGCTGGCATGGACGCCTGAAAAAGGTTTCAAGCCATCAGGAAAACTGGCCGCGAAAATCACCAAGATCATCAAGGACCCGAAAATCGGCGGTACATTAACGGCGCATGCTGATCAACATGCTTACGAGACGACGGCTTTGCTGCGCTGCCTGTCACGCGCACGTTCCGAGGGCGGGGTTATCGCGCCTGCGACCTTTGTGTGGCTGCGCGGACATGACCGCGATCTGTGGTATCCGCTCAACAATCTGGGCCGCAAGTCTTATCACGCGGAAGCGGCTGGCGCGATGGTGCATTTCACCAATGAGCTGATCGCAGGGCAGAAAATCCCTACGCCACGATTTGAAGAAGTTATCACCGGGCTTGAAGCCTATATGAAGAGCGGGGCTGCACGTTCGATACCTGAACTGGATAAAAACGCCAAGAACCCGAAATTCATCAAACAAAAACCAGCAAAAAAGAAAAATTAGAGAGAGCTCATGTCAAAAAACGCTTTTCTTGTTTCTGATGGCAACGTCAAGGCGGCCTTTACCGGCGGTGCGCTGGTGGTTGAAACGCTGGGTGCGCAGCCAAAGCTGTGGCGTGGTGCCTTGCCCGACGCGTCGGTGGCAACGCTTGAAATTGCAGCGCCTGCCGCTGGCGATAAAGACGGCATGCACCGTATTTTGCTCAATGCGCCATCACTTGGCACGGCACAGGAAGTGGCGGCCTTTGCCACAGCTGACGAGGCACGCGCAGCCTTCGCCGTGATCGGCGATGCGTTGATGGAGCAAGGTGGCAGCACAGCCACGCCCGCCAAACCAAAGCGCAACTTTTTTGTGCGCTGGTTAATTTTCCTTGCCAAGGCGCTGGTCTGGGTCATCTTCCTGATCATTATTGGTTTTATCTTTATGACGCTCGCGCCGAAAAAAGTATCGGATACGGCTGTTGTCGCGCCATCAACCATTACGGCGCCGGCGGGTAATAACGTACCAGCGGGAACACCTATTCCGGCCGACAAGTTCTTTGCCGATTAAACTGACAGGATAGAAAAACACTTGGCACTTAAGACAAAATATATAACTGAGCATAAAGACATCCTGCGGGACGCGCGGCCGTGGACGCGCCGTATGCATGATACGCTGCTGGAACCGTCGATGGCGGTTACCATTTATGCGATGGCTGCCATTGGCATTTACAAAGAACCGCTTTTGCAGCCTTTTGGCGATCTGACTTTCTTTGTCTGTGCGTTGCATTTCTGGTGGATTATTTCCCGTCCCGTCAAGCTGCCCTTCAAACTGCCCAAATCCGCCAAACGCAAAGATCCTAATTTCAAGCGCCCTGATGGCTCCCTTGGCATGGCGGACGGTATTCTCTATCTGGGTAACGAGCATGATACTGGCGAGGAGATCTGGTTTACCAACTCCGATGCGCGTACGCACTGCTTGTACCTTGGTACCACCGGTTCGGGTAAAACCTATGGTTTGAAATCTTACGCCGTCAACGCGCTCACCTGGGCTTCGGGCTTTATCTTTATCGATGGTAAGGCCGATACGGATTTGTGGTCGACCCTCAGCGCCATGGCGCGTCGCTTTGGCCGTGATGACGACGTTTTGATCATGAACTACATGACGGGTAACGTCAGTGGCAAGGTGCCCTCCAACACGCTTAACCCGTTTTCTTCGGGATCTGCATCGTATCTGACCAACATGCTGGTCAGCTTGATGCCTGATGCCGAGGGCGACAACGCGATGTGGAAAGAACGTGCGGTTGCGCTTGTTTCCGGTCTGATGCCTTGTCTGGTGTGGAAACGCGAAAACCAGAACATCCCGCTGTCAATTGGCGTCATCCGCCAGTACCTGACCTTTAAGGCCGTGATTAAACTGAGCCGTGATAGCACGCTGCCCGAACATCTGCGCGCCGCTGTCAAAGCGTATCTGGGCGAGCTGCCCGGGTATGATGACCGCGCCTTTGATGACGAGGGCAATGCGAAACAGCAGCCTGATGGATCGATGCCGGATACCTCAACACCCAACCAGCAGCACGGCTATCTGTCGATGCAGTTCACG
>JBEIPH010000250.1:0-2583 GCA_040377115.1 Micavibrio sp.
CGGCCTGAATGGCGATTTTAAACATCTGGCGCGGGATCAGCTCCTTGAGGCGCTCGCACAGCTGGCGACCGCGGCGTTCGGCCTGACTACGGTGGACGATCATTGACAGGGCATCAAGCGGCTCTTGATTAACAAGAATATTCAGGCGCACCAGATCGCCCTCGGTAAAGCCATCCAGCTGGTAATCCATGCTGGCATAACCACGGCTGATCGACTTCAGGCGGTCATAGAAATCAAACACCACTTCGTTCAGGGGTAGGCGGTAAACAGCCATTGCACGGCTGCCAACCCATGTCAGTTCAACCTGACTACCACGGCGTTCCTGACACAGCTGCAAAATACTGCCCAAATATTCATCGGGCACAAAAATGGTTGCTTTGATCCACGGCTCTTCGATGCGCGAAATACGCACGACGTCGGGCATATCGGAGGGGTTATAAAGCTCGATCTCATCACCATTGGTGAGGAAGATTTTATAAACAACCGAAGGTGCTGTCGGGATAAGCTCAAGGTTAAATTCGCGGCTCAGACGCTCTTGGATGATTTCAAGGTGCAGCAAGCCCAAAAAGCCACAACGGAAGCCCATACCAAGCGCGTTTGAACTTTCTGCTTCGTAATGCAGGGAGGCGTCATTTAAGGCCAGCTTGCCGATACTGTCGCGCAGCTTTTCAAATTCACTGCTGTCCACGGGAAACAGGGAGCAGAAAACCATCGGCACCGATGGTTTAAAGCCTGGCAGGGCAGCAGCACAAGGCACACGGTCAAGCGTAATGGTGTCGCCAATTTTGGTCTCGGTAATCGTTTTGATGCCGCAGGTGATAAAGCCCATCTCGCCGGGCTTTAGCTCGCCCGTCATCACGTGCTTGGGCGTGAACACACCCACGCGGTCCGCTTCGTAAGCGGCCCCCGTGCTCATAAAGCGCAGCTTGTCTTTAACCTTCACCGTGCCTTCAAACACACGCACCAGAACAACAACGCCCAGATAGGGGTCATACCAACTGTCAACCAGCAGCGCCTTAAGCGGTGCTGTGGGGTCGCCCTTTGGGTGCGGCAGACGGGTGACGATGGCTTCGAGCAGATCATCAATACCAATGCCTGATTTGGCAGATACGGGCACGGCATCTGAGGCATCAAGGCCGATAACGTCTTCGATCTGCTGTTTAACGCGGCCAACATCGGCGGCGGGCAAATCGATTTTGTTGATGACCGGCACAACCTCGAGATTGTTATCAAGCGCCTGATAGACGTTGGCAAGGGTCTGCGCCTCTACCCCTTGGCTGGCATCAACGATCAGCAAAGCGCCCTCGCAGGCAGCCAGCGACCGGCTGACTTCATAGGCAAAGTCGACGTGGCCGGGGGTGTCCATCAAATTAAGCTGATAGGTGTCGCCGTCTTTGGCTGTATAGCTCAGGCGCACGGTCTGCGCCTTGATGGTGATCCCGCGCTCGCGCTCGATCTCCATGTTGTCGAGCATCTGCTCTTTCATCTCGCGCAATTCGACGCCGCCACATTTCTGGATCAGGCGGTCAGCAAGGGTTGACTTGCCATGGTCGATGTGGGCAATAATCGAGAAATTTCGGATATGTTTCTGATCGGTCATTTTGGTCTGCGTGAGGGGATATGCGTCTGTTGCCGGCTGTCGCCAAAACCTGTTTTTTTGTTCTTTTGCTTGCCGTTATTACTAGCGGCATCGGAGGAAAATCTCAAGCCAAGAGTGACGGCAAAACAGGCGCAGATAGCTTAATTATGGGCGAATGGGCCTCTCCGGACTGCGGGCGGCCCCAAACGGCCCTGCAGGTGACGGGCGGCTTTATGCTTTGGGTTGAAAAAGATGGCTTTCGCCTCATCCCCTATCGCAAGGCTGGCAAGGGGCCAGACCACCTGATTCTTGCCATTTCCGGCGACAAAAGGGCTGCCCAGCGCAGCGAAGACGGCATGCTGCGTTTTAAAACCCCGACGCAGGATAAAAATATTTTTGAAGAAATCGACAACGCTGACCTTCAGGAATATGCCCACTGCGCCAAAACACCAAATCAGATCCCTGCAACCTTGCGACGCATGATGCGCCATATTGACCGTCTGGTCGCAGACTGCAGCCTGAAGAATGCAGCCGACAAATGTGCCCGCACCGTTTTTAAAATGGCTGACAGCGACAGCAATGGCTTTTTAACGTCTGCCGAAATAAAACTGACAGCGCTTGGCGCAGGCATGCTGGCCCAACTGGCCGATCAAGAATTTGTATCATCCGCACAGCTTGAAACGGCCGTATCGGCAAGCCGCAAACTTGGCGAGGGCCTTGCCATCCACATGCTGCAAAATCAGGACAAAGATCAAAACGGTAAAATTGATTATAACGAGGCGATTGCCGATTTCAGCACGGACAAAGTCGACGGCCTAGATCAAATGATTTCAAATCTGAGAAAGTTATTATGAAGGTATATCTATTTACGATAGCGGTACTAATTGCCCTTACCCTGCCTGCGCAAGCAGCAACCTATAATCCTGCAGAGACACTTTACAAAAGCACCGTGTTAGATGCGGTCATTACAGACACCAAAAGACAGCGCGATATTCCCTTGCGGA
>JBEIPH010000139.1:0-4364 GCA_040377115.1 Micavibrio sp.
CGTTTTTTCAATTGATGGCCGCGATGACCTGCCAATGATCGGCAACACCATGCCATTTACACCGGAAATGCAGGCCAACAAAAAAGTCCGCGTTGTGACCAGTGTGACGTATAAGCTCGATTAATCTATTCGGTTAAAAAACCACCTGATTGCAGCTTGAACAAGCTGGCATAGATGCCGTCCTGACGGGCGACAAGTTCTTGGTGCGTGCCTTCCTCGACAATGCGCCCATGGTCAAACACCAGAATACGGTCGGCATCCAGAATGGTTGAAAGCCTGTGTGCGATCATCACCGCTGTGCGGCCGTGCGTCAGCGTATAAAGCGCTTCCTGAATAGCTTTCTCGCTGGCGGAATCAAGCGAGCTGGTGGCCTCGTCCAAAATCAGAATAGGACGATCGGCCAAAATGGCGCGGGCGATGGCGATGCGCTGGCGCTCGCCACCTGATAGTTTAATGCCGCGCTCCCCAACCAAGGTGTCGTATTTCTGCGGCAGGCCTTCGATAAAGGTATCAATATGCGCCAGACGCGCGGCGTTGCGCACTTCCGCCATGCTTGCCGATGGCTTGCCATAGGCGATGTTTTCACGCAGTGACCGGTGAAAGAGGATGGGGTCTTGCGGGACCAGCGATATCGCGCTGCGCAGTGATGTTCTGGTGCCCTGCGTAATATCCTGACCATCAATCAGAATGCGCCCCTCTTGCACCCCGTACAACAGCTGCAACAGGCGCACAAAGGTGGTTTTGCCACTGCCCGAATGACCCACCAGCGCCACGCGCTCGCCCGCCTTTATATACGCGGAGAAATCCTTAAAAATCGGCTCCGGCTTGCCGGGATAGGTAAAACTGATTTTTTCAAATGTAACAGCGCCGCCGGTGATTTTTAAATCAGGCAGGTTGCTTGATCTGGCGACCTCGGGTTCCTCGCGCAAAATATCAATGATTGCATGCAGGTCATAGGAAGACGTCAGCAGGTTTTTGATATGCTCGCCCAACTCGCGGATATACGACTGCACAATCGTATAGGCCAGCGCGAGATAAGCCATGCTTTCAACACTGGCCTTGCCCTGAAACAAATACCACGTGCCCCCACCCAGCAACACGGCCAGCATGCCGGTTGACAACAGGCGTTGCACAAGGGCTGTCGCGTTACCCAGCAGATAGGCGCGCACGTTTTTCTTGCGCAGCTCATGGGTCATTTCAACAAAGCGTTCAAACTCGCTTGATTCTTGCGCATAAGACTTGGTCGTGGAAATACCGCTGACGTTATCAGCAAGATGGGCCGTAAAGGAATCTTGCGCATCGGCGTAAATACCCTGCGCTGGCCCCGAAATCTTGAAAACCATCAAGACGCTGACAGCCGCCAGAAAAATCAGATAGGCCAGCATCAGTGCCGCCAGTATCGGAAAGCGCAGGGCCAAAAACCCCATCGTGCCAATCAGGATCAGCGAGGTTGAAAACATGCTCAGCAAGATGCGGTCTTCAAAGGTTTCGATCTTTTGCCGCGCGCGGCTGATTTTTGATATCAGGCTGCCGGCAAAGGTATTCACAAAAAATCTTTCCGGCAGGTGA
Organism: Micavibrio sp.; assembly: GCA_040377115.1. Lineage (GTDB taxonomy): Bacteria > Pseudomonadota > Alphaproteobacteria > Micavibrionales > UBA2020 > JAEXMB01. Next base: position 1,570 of record JBEIPH010000139.1, read on the forward strand.
TAAAGATAACCAAAAGAGTCATCCAGCACCTGCTTAAAGATATGCGTTTCAAAAACATTGTACGTCAGATAGGCCGCAGACTGGATAATTGCATGCAGCAAATAACCGCCAAGAAAAATGCCAAGGGCGAAAATAATTTTGTCATGCGGTTCTTCTTGACGTATCGCGCCCAGAAAGTTTGACAAAGCTGTTGGCAAATAGGTTTCAATCAAAGCCGCTGTGGTCAGCAACCCCAGAATAACAGCCAGCTTGCGCGGCTGGCGGCGCCAATAGCCCGCGGCATAGCGCAGCACATCAAAAAAGGTAACCGGTTTTCCGGCAGCAGATCTTTTGGGCATGTGACACTGAAGAAAATGGCTCCCTGGGTAAGATTCGAACTTACGGCCAAGCGATTAACAGTCGCTTGCTCTACCACTGAGCTACCAGGGAACAGGGCGGAATTGGTTTTATCAAATCCGGCTGTTTATGCAACACTTAATCTTGGTCAAATCGGCCGGATTCTGCAAAAAATGAGCAAAATCAAGATCCCATGCACCGCCACGGGCGTGGACTGGCCGGCCAGAAGCGCACACGGGCGCTGTCAACATGGATAAAACGGTTGTGCTCTTCGGGGTAATACCCCACCCCGCCCAGCTGCAGGCACCAGGCCGTATCGCGCAGTTCAACCAGACTGACGCCTTCAACCCTGAAATCAATCGCCGTGCCCAACTGGTGCTGGGACGTGCCACGCGCCACAGCATCGCCACGCGCGCGCAGGTCATTGGTGGTTTCTTCTGCGCGGTAGCCTGAGATAATTTCAAAAACAAACGGATTGTCCGGATACTGAGCCGAAAGTTTTTGCTTCACACCAAAAAGAATATCCAGTGTTTGCGGATTAACCCGCTGTGTTTCATTGCGGCGGTGGTCGCGCAATAGCTGTGATACCTGTAACAGCGCGGCTTCGTCATATTGACCGTTGCGCCAATAGGTTACTGTCGCACGCTCTTCTGTATGCAGATTATATAACGTCAGTGTACGTACAGGGCCCTGATAGGCTTCGGGCGTTGCTGTCTGTTCTGTTGCCTGTAAATTTTCAGGCGGTGTTGTTGGTGCAGGTGACGCGCCAAGCGTGAAGGCACCCGCCACCGCAATCCAGCTGTGTCGGAGCGTTTTTTTCAGTCGTGTCAAAGCAGCAGGCTTGGCTGACATCGCGGCGCTTTCATTGTCGTTTGTTTTTTGATGACTGATCTTATCACCTCTCAAGAAATATGAAAAGCAATCGCGCGAACTTTGTAATATTATTACTTGGGAAAAAAACTTAATTTCAATTTTATCAATGAATTGGATAGAAAATTGACATATTACGCCAAATTGATACCCTTATGCATCCCAGATTGCTCTCACACGACAGGAACCCCCTCATGGCCAAACGCAAAACAGGTCCGGCACAAAGCTTCGCCAAAGCCGGTAACGACAACCGTTCGTTTGAATACAAAATCACCGCCGCCGAACGCGCCCGCGCGTTAAAGCCACCGGTTGATAACGATCATGTCGATGTCCTGCATGGTCACCGCGTGTCTGACCCCTTCCGCCCGCTTGAGGACCTGAAGGCTGCCGAAACCACCGCCTGGGTAAATCGCCAGAATAAAAAGTTTGAAGACTTTGTTGGCCCATCAAAAAAAATCTATGAGCAATCCATCGACTACATGATGGCCGCCATGCCAAAGGGTATGTATGAAAGCATGCCCAGTTACGTCGCCAAAGACGTGTATTCCTGCTGGCGACGTGACGAAGGACAGGACAGATTGTCGCTGTTTATCAAATCAACGCCTGACTATGATGCGCCTGCGCGTCTTTTGCTTGATCCTGCCAAAATCGACCCCACTGGCAAAACAGACATCACTGGCACTTATTTCAGCAAAGATGCAAAAATCCTTGCCTATACGCTGAGTGTTTCAGGCAGCGATAAAAATACCGTGCATTTCATGGATGTCGCCACAGGCGAAGCGATTGATCTTTCTTATCCCGCCAACAGTTACTGGCGCAACGGCATCCGCTGGGCCATAGATGGGCAAAGCTTTACCTATACAGCGGCGGTCGAAGGCCTTGAAAAAAGCACCTGCACCATGACCCACGTCATGGGCACGCCAACCACTGCCGATACGGCGTTATACAAACCGACCAGCAAGGAAACGATGGCCAGTTTCTATCGCCTTAGAAAAGACATGAAGGAAGAAGAAGGCGCATTTGAATTTATTTCCGAGTGGAAGATCGACCGCACCAAAAACCGCGTGCTGATGCGCAAAGCAGGCAGCAAGCAAAAATTCACTGAAATATTCCCCCATGCCAACGGCACCCTATCACCGATCACCGAGATTGGCGGCAAAATTTATGCGCTCACCTCTCACAATGCGCCGCTTAAAAAACTGGTGCGCATCGACCCTGCAAAACCACAGCCCGAAAACTGGGAAACGATTATCCCCGAACACGCCACAGACCCGCTGGAAAGCGTCTTTGCATGGCAGGGCAAGCTGTTTGCCAACTACAAACATGACACCGCCGACAAAGTCTGTCTTTTTGACACCAACGGCAAACCGCAGGGTGAAATGCCCCTGCCCGCGCTCACAACCTCCAGCTTTGGCCAGATCCGCCAAAGCGAAAGCAGCTTCCTGATCAGCATCAGCGGATTTCAAGAAGACGGCGCGATTTATAAATACGATGCAGCTAAAAACACGCTGGCCCTGCACCGCACCAGCCGCCGCCCCGTTGACCTCAAAGATTGCATTGTCGAGCGTATTTTTGCCACTTCCAAAGAC
>JBEIPH010000047.1:0-6799 GCA_040377115.1 Micavibrio sp.
GCAAGGTTTTTGCCCACGCCCTGATGCCCAATGTGGATTTCATCCCCCATACCTTTGACCTTGAGAAAAACGCCTTTTCAAAAGGCGAGCCGGATTGGGGTGTGCATCTGGCCGATGAAATGGAACGTGTGGTCACCCTGCACGATGCCGAAAATATCGCCGCCCTGATTGTTGAACCCGTGGCCGGGTCAACCGGCGTGCTGCCACCGCCCAAAGGCTACCTGAAACGCCTGCGCGAAATTTGCGACAAGCACGACATTCTGCTGATCTTTGACGAGGTTATTACCGGCTGGGGCCGTCTGGGCCATGCGGCGGCGGCGGAATATTTTGGGGTTATGCCCGATATCATCACCTGTGCCAAAGGGATTAACTCCGGCACCGTGCCGATGGGGGCCACGTTTGTGCGCAAGCATATCTATGATGCCTTCATCAGCACACCGGGTGATTTCGGCATTGAATTTATGCATGGCTATACCTATTCAGGCCATCCGCTGGCCTGTGCTGCGGCGATTGCTACGGTTGATGTGTATAAAAACGAGGGACTGTTTGAAAACGCCCGCAATCTGGAAGGCTATTGGCAAGAAGCCCTGCACAGCCTGAAAGACGCCCCCAACGTGATTGATATTCGCAACATTGGCCTGATGGGCGCTGTTGAAATCGATCCAGGCCCCGGTGCCGCACAGGGTGGCCGCAACCCGCCCCATGAAATGACCCGCACGATGGAGGTGTTTGATAAACTGTTCTTCGAACAAGACCTCGTGTGCCGTTTCACCGTCAACACACTGGCGTTTTCACCACCCCTGATCGTGGAAAAAACCCACATCGACCAGATCGTCGACAAGGTGCGCAAGGCGCTGGGCAGCGTGAAGTAACTTTCACGGATGCTTTAAACAAAAAAACCGGCGGTCATGTGATCGCCGGTTTTTTATTTAAACGAATGTTAGCCGCGATTATAGGAGTCCATCGCCAAAATAGTACAAAAGAGATCGCGATTTATTTTTATTCTCCAACCTTAAAGTGCCCCTTGTGCAGCACATTATAGAGTTCATTTGATGTTGTTACAGAAGTGCCGTCAATATTGTCTATTATATTTGTTAGCCACTTTAAATGCTCCTCGACCACGCCTGATGTCACAGGCTCTTTAGTCATTTCGACGGTGACGGATTTGAGGGCAACACCTTCGCCAAAGACCTCGGCGAAGCGATTTTGACCAATCACCAACGGTGCATTATAGGTATCACTTTGTTTTTTGAATGACAGCAAAGGTTCAACGGTCTTAGGGTCTTTTGCGTCACGGAAATACACAAAGGCGGGATAAGCACCTAGGGGTAACTCCACCGGAGCTGTTGGGGCAAGGGCTGCGTAATAACGTGCCCCATCAGGCAGGCCCGCACCTGTGTCCGCGGGCGGGGGGAAGGCTTGGGTCGTCACGACATGCCACCAATGATCTGCCCCGAAAGGCCCGCCCGTCAGCAGGGCAAAAACAACACCGCGTTGACCAAGATCAACCACCACAGCCTCGCCCTTAACGTCATGGCTGCCGCCAGCCCATTTACCTGTGCGCAGACTGGCTGCGGCCGAGTGCCTGACCTCGCGCACCGCGCTGCCCATCTTGATACCTTCAGGCGTATAAATCGCCACGGTCATTTTATAGCGCCACCTGACCTCGACACGGTCATAAGGCCCGCTGGTCAGGAAAATATAATAAAGCGCATAAGCCACCGCTGCCAAGCCAGCGAGGACTGCCAGAAAAATCAAAAGCGTCTTTTTGTATCGAAGGATTTTTTGCATAGGGTTGCTCCTGTCCCTTATTCTTGCGCCTCTTGCTGGGCCAGCCAAGGGATGAAATCAATTGCGGTCTCCAGCCTGCGGGCGGCGGCGATCAGCAGCCCATCGCGCAGGTATCCGGCACAGATCTGCACACCCACGGGCAGACCATCGGCTGTTAACCCCAGTGGCATCGACAGGGCTGGCAGGCGCGCCAGATTGGCAAAGGCGTTAAAGATATTCCAATCAAGGAAAGGTTTTTTATCGGCCTTTACAGGCATGTCGATACCGACATCAAAGGCCGTAAACGGTGTGGTTGGGCTGATCAGCAGGTCATAGCTGGTCAACAGGTCTTTGAACTGACCACCAATAATCATGCGGTCGTATTCTGCACGCATATAGTCATGCAGATGCTGGGCATCGCCGCGCTCCACCCAATGTACAAAACGCGCATCAAGTTTTTTGCGATCCTTGGCGTGCATGCCGTTTGCCATTAATGATGCCGTGGCGGTCCAGTGGCCGTTAAAACACTCGGCCAGATTGGGGACTTCAAGGTCGATGCGTTCAACCTTGCCCAGCACGGCAAAATGTTTCTTTTGCGCATCCCATATTTTTTGACTGTCAGGCGACAGGCCAATACCATTGATGCTTTCAATCACCGCCACGCGCAGGCCTGCGTTGACCTTGGGCAGCGTTGGTTCGGCCAAGGCAGCTTGGGCAACACTGGCGGGCAGGGCGTGGAAATCAATGCTGCTGGCCTGTGCGGCGCGTGCCAGCACATCAATCATCAGCGCGGCATCATCAACCGAGCGTGTGAGCGGGCCAATGGATGACAATGTCGAAAACACGCTGGGCGGCCACCCGGGCATCAGCCCCGGGCTCGGTTTGATACCAACCACACCGCAAAACGCCGCCGGGATGCGCACCGATCCACCCGCATCTGACCCAAGGTTGAGCGGCGCCATGCCAGTGGCCGCCGCCACTGCCGCCCCACCGGATGATCCGCCGCAGGTACGCTTGGGGTTCCACGGGTTGCGCGTGATACCGCTGAGGGGGCTGTGTGTCACACCCTTGTGGCCAAATTCGGGCAGGGTTGTTTTGCCGATCAGCACCGCACCCGCATCGCGCAAGGCGGTGACGCAAAGGCTGTCGTTGGCTTGGGCGCGGTCACTGGTGGTCAATGATCCTTGGCGTGTTGGCCAGCCCTTCACATGAAACCAGTCTTTGACGGTGACGGGCACGCCATCAATCGCGCTTTTGGGGCGTCCTTGCTTCCAGCGTCTTTCGCTGCTTTCCGCCTGACGCAGAGCGCCGTTTTCATCGAGATAGGCAAGCGCGTTGAGTGCGGGATTATATTTCAGCACTTGTTTGAGGCAGGCGGCGGTGGCGTCAACCGGCGAAGATTTGCCTGATTGAAAGCTGCCAGCCATGTCGCGGGCACTGGGGTGGGCGGGGGCCTTCTTGGAAACCGGCATTTGGTTCATTATCCATATTTTTCAAGTGGTTATGAAACGATAGATGGCATTTTAAGCATTTATGCTATACTAAAGATAGCCTTCTTTTTTGTGTCCTCCGCCCGACTCGGGTAGTGGTTTTCGATCTGCGGGAGTTTTTTAAACGCCATGCGCTTTCTTTCTGTCCTTGCCGTGATTGTTGTGATGTTGCCTGCTGTGTCTTTGGCGCAGGGTTATGGCGGTTTGTTTGCCGATGACCAGCCCACCACCAAAAAGGCCGAGCCACCCGGCTATCAGGGCCTTGTACCCGGCACAACACCACAAGCGGCCCCCACAGCGCCTGTGCAAAAACCCGTCACCAAAAAAGACGTGAAAACGGTCAGCCCAAAAGCGAAAATTGAACCAACAGCCCCCGTTGCCGCAACCGGCATCGTGGCACCCGCCATGACGCCTGTGCCAGGCGGTGTGGGCCTGAATGGTGTAACAAAACCGACATCGGTGAATGATCTGCGTTTGATGGCGACGATGTATGCGCAGGATAGAAACCTTGACGGTATTTCAGATGATATGGCGGCAAAATTCAAAATGCCGGAAAACATGACAGCGCTGCTGGCAACACCGCGCCCGCGCATCAATGGCCTGCTGCCGGTTGAAAACTCGATTAAAAACAGCATCGATCAGGCCTTTGCCCAGATGAACAACAAAAACCTCAGTCCTGCTGACCGTCAGAAAAAGGCCGCTGAAACACTGGCAACGCTGAAAAGCATTCGCCAAGGTCTTGCCGTTCAAGGATCAATCCCCGACAAGACATACAAGATCATGGGTATGCCTGACGTTTACATCAAGGAAGAGCGCGAAGCGACAAAGAATTCGCTGGCGCGTATTGATGCGGCGATTGCCAAGTTTAAGTAAGGTTCTCTATTAACCAAGAGGGTGTGGCTGTCATGAAAAATATCAAAAAAAATCTTATATCTGCTGTTGCGCTCACGCTGGTATTGGGCGTGACACCATTGGTGGCGCAGGCGCAAGTGGCCGCGCCTTCGCAAGGCAGCCCCGCGCGCGATGCGGGTGATCCCGGTGTCTTGCAACAAGATTTTCGTCAGGTGCGTTCACAAGACCGCGAGCAATATCGTGCGGGCCTCAACGACCTGATGGCCGCCGACCGTATTGAAAAAGAGCAAGCCGCGGCAGCTGAAATCCAGGCCCGTCAGGATGCCATTGAACAGCAAGTACAAGACACACTGGCCCAGCCAAGTGACTATGGCACCCGTCTGCAAGCCTTGCAGAGCCCGCCACCAACCACAACAACACCGCCAACACCGGTGATTGAGCCAGAGCCCGTTATCGAGGCACCCGAGCCAGGCACCAGACCGGGCCCAATCTCGCCACGTGATCCGGGCGGGATCGCGCCAGCCCTTCAATAAGGTTTACGCGGGCTTTTAAAAATTGCTAGGATGGGAGCCATCATGGCGCCATCAGCAAAATCACCTTTATCAAATTCTTCTGCCCAGATTGTTCTGGGGCTGTCGGCTGTGATCGTCAGTGTTGATCATGGCGACCCCAAGGTTTTCATTGTGCGCGGTGCTGAACATGCGCTGGCTGCCAATATCACCTCGCCGCACGAAGACGGCGACGCGCTGCCTTTTGGTCCGTTTGACCCGCAACAACATGCCACCATTGAATCCGGCCTGCGCGCCTGGGTGGCCGAGCAAACGCCGCTCAAGCCCGGCTATGTCGAGCAGCTTTATACCTTTGGCAACCGCGGGCGTTATGCGGGGCAGCGTGATGAAGCGCAGCGGGTAATATCGGTTGGTTATCTGGCGCTGACATGGCAAGACGACCTTGAGCGTGCGCGCATGAAACAAACCGCTAACAGCGCTTTTTGGGCTGATTGGTATGACTATTTCCCATGGGAAGACTGGCGTCAGGGCCGCCCCAAGCTGATCAGCAGCGTGATTGAAGCTGGCCTGAAACGTTGGGTTGCCGAAGGTGAAAGCCGCGATGAAAAAGCACACCGCCGTGCGCGCGCTGATTTGTGCTTTGGCCTCAACGAAGCCGGATGGGATGAAGAAAAAGTTTTAGAGCGCTATGAGCTATTATACGAAGCACGTCTGCTCTATGAATCGGTGCGCGATAAAAAACTTAAAGTAGATTATGTTTTGGTACCCGGTCGTTCGATGTTATACGACCACCGCCGTATTCTGGCGACCGCCATGGGCCGTCTGCGCGGCAAATTAAAATACCGTCCTGTAGTGTTTGAAATGATGCCGCCGGAATTTACGCTGCTGCATTTGCAAAAAACAGTTGAGGCGGTGGCTGGCCATCCGCTCCACAAACAAAACTTCCGCCGTCTTGTTGAAGGCTCGGGCATGGTCGAGGAAGTCACCGGCAAAAAATCATCGGCCGCTGGTGGGCGACCCGCCGCCCTGTTCCGCTTCCGCCGTGATGTCATTCACGAACGCCCAGCACCTGGCGTAAAGCTGGCACCCGCCGGATAATCACTCTAAATACCTGATTTTAATGAATAAAAAATATAGCCCTTATTGGGCTTGATTTATACTCATTACGAGCATATTATTATACTCATAGAGAGTAAAACAAACGACTCGCCTAAAAGACCACAGAAAAAAGGACCATAAAATGTTTGATGCCGTACCAACCAAAACAGAAATCCTGCCCTACACGCCCGCGGTTGCGCGCGAAACTGCGGCCCTGTTTGAAAAAGTCAAACGTGTGGTCAGCGAAATGGAATGGGCAACGCACGCGCCTTATATTCTCGAGATCAATCGCCTGAAACGTGAAATGGGCGCGGTTGTGCTGGCACACAATTACATGACACCTGAAATTTTTCACTGCGTATCCGATTTTGCGGGTGACAGTTTGCAGCTTGCCCAACAAGCCGCCAAAACCGATGCCCAGTTGATTGTTCAGGCGGGTGTACATTTTATGGCTGAAACGTCAAAAATTCTCAGCCCTGAAAAAACCGTCCTGATCCCTGATATGCGCGCGGGCTGCTCTTTGGCAAGTTCTATCACCGGTGCTGATGTACGTCTGCTGCGTGAAAAATTTCCGGGCGTGCCGATCATTACCTATGTGAATACCTCGGCAGAAGTAAAAGCAGAATCTGACATCTGCTGCACGTCATCAAACGCGCTGGCGATTGTTGAAAGCTTTGCTTCTGACACTGTTCTGATGATCCCGGATCAATATCTGGCCCGCAATATTGCCCGTCAGACCAAAAAGAAAGTCCTGACATGGCAAGGTGCTTGCGAAGTGCACGAAAAATTCACTGCCGCTGATGTTGCGCAATTCCGCAAGGCTTGGCCCGGTGCCGTTGTGTTGGCCCACCCCGAATGTCCACCCGAAGTTTGCGAGGCGGCGGATTTCAGCGGCTCAACCAAAGCGATGAGCGACTATGTCAGCAACAACGCACCCAGAAAAGTTGTGATGATCACTGAATGTTCGATGTCGGACAACGTCGCGGTCAATCACCCCAATACCGAATTCGTGCGTCCCTGCGCCCTCTGTCCGCACATGAAGCGCATTACTTTGCCCGCGATTTTGAAATCGCTGCAAAC
>JBEIPH010000117.1:0-4724 GCA_040377115.1 Micavibrio sp.
ATTCCAGCATGGAAACGCCCCTGATGCTGGCCGCGGCACGATCTGATGCCGTGATGGTCAAAGCGTTGCTGGAGGCGGGTGCGGATGTTCACTTGCGCAATAACCACGGCAGAACAGTATGGCACTTTGCGACCGGCTCAGAAGCACCTTCGCTTGAAGTTTGCGGGCTGCTTGTTCTTGCAGGGGTGGATACAGGTATTCTTGATAAAAGCCGCCAAAAACCGGCGGACAGATACATCAAACAGGCAAATGAATACATCAAAGCGAACAGGCTTTCGCTTGATTTGCCATCGGGCAATGGCCGCCCGGTAGTAAAAAATATTGCAACTGCCAAACCGCGCCGCAAAGCTGTGGTGGCCCCGCAGTCAAATAGCGAGATACGCGAAGCATTTATCAAAAACGGCCTTGATCCTGAAAAGGGCGAACACTGGATTGCTATGGGTGACAGTGTTGTTGAAAATGTGATTGGCATGACAACATCGCCAAATGTTCTTTCAACTATTTTTAATTTTGAATCAGCGCAAACAATCACCCAGCGTCGCAACCTGCTGACAGGGCAGGAAAGCGCCCCGATTGTGCAAAACATGTATGACTGCCCAAAACAGGGGTATATCCTGCGCGCGCACCGCCAGTTGCAGACCATGGGCATGACGCCGCAGCCCTATGCCGATGAAGTATCGGCAATCACCAATAAGCCGCGTTTACTGCCAAAAAACTGAAAAACCAGACCTATTTATGTTATTTGGGCGGTTGACCCGCGCCTTTTCATGGCTACAATCAGCAGCCTTGGTGCGCCCCTGTGGCGGAATCGGCAGACGCGGTAGACTCAAAATCTATTGCCAGTGATGGCGTGGGAGTTCAAGTCTCCCCGGGGGCACCAAATACATCAGCATCGGTGCCTGTCCATGTCCGCAAAGAAGACCAAAACAGCGCAAGACATCACCTACGCAAGCTATCTGCGGCTGGATGATATTTTATCAGCACAAAAACCTGTCAGCCGTGCGCATGACGAGATGATGTTCATCATCGTGCACCAGACCTATGAGCTGAATTTCAAACTAATGCTGCTTGAGCTTGATCGCGTTCAAACGCTTCTGGCTAAAAAGACGGTCAGTGAACATGATCTGCGCGTTATTGTTTCGGGGCTGGAGCGCATGGTGACGGTGCTGGGCCAATTGATGGGTCAGCTGAATGTCATGGAAACCATGACGCCGCTTGATTTTCTTGATTTTAGACATGTGTTTGGTTCGGCTTCCGGTTTTCAAAGCCTGCAGTTCAGGGCGCTTGAAATACGTCTTGGCCTGCAAAACGATGCGCGTGTTACCTATCAGGGTAAAAGTTACGCCAGCTTCTTGCCTGTATCCGAGCAGCGCAAAATCGCCAGCTACGAAAAAGGCGGCGTATTGTTTGATCAGCTTGATCGTTGGCTGGCACGCACGCCTTTTCTGGATGCGGACGGCTATAATTTCTGGCGCAGCTATCGTCAGGCCGTCAAAAAAATGCTCGATGGCGACCGCAGCAGCATTAAATCAGACAAACGCCTGACAGCAGATGCGCGTGGTGCCGAGCTTGCCAAGATTGACGGCATTCAAGCGCAGTTTGATGGCCTGTTTGACAAAGAGCCAAATGATCACTGGCGTCTAAGCCGCAAGGCGCTGCAAGCGGCCTTGTTTATAACGCTGTATAGGGACGAGGCTGCCCTGCAAACGCCCTTCAGGTTGCTTCAACTGGTTATGGAGCTTGACGCATTGCTGGCCCAGTGGCGTCATCGCCACGCGCTGATGGCGCAACGCATGCTGGGCATGAAGATGGGATCGGGCGGGTCATCGGGTCATGACTATCTGGCGGCGACTTCGGCCAAACATCGTATCTTCCGCGACTTGTTTGGTTTGTCGACCTTTTTGATCCCGAGATCAAAACTGCCAAAGCTGCCGGCAAAGCTGGCGCGCAAATTGGCCCTGGCATATTGGCAGGGCTAAAAATCATGGCGCTGCCGCAAATGAAGCCCTATTTCAGCCGTTTTTTTGCCGCCAATCCGGGGCGGCTGCATTTTGCCGCACATAGCCATCATTATTGGCCTGATGTTTCATTTACCGCACAAGAAAACTGCTGGCAGGATGCGGCAACACTTGCGGACAAAAAATGGGACAAGATTTTTGCTGAAGTTATTCCGGATCTTCAGGCATTGATCGCACAAACACTTCATCTGCCAGATGCCAAAACACTTTGTTTTTCGCCAAATACCCATGATTTTGTGACACGCCTGTTGTCGTGCCTGCCGCTTGGCCGCAAGGTAAGAATACTAACAACGGACAGCGAATTTTACAGCTTTCGCCGCCAAACATTGCGTTTGCGCGAAGATGATTTGATTGATCTGACTATGGTTTCAGCAAAACCGTATGACAGTTTTACCAACCGATTGACCGAGGCTGTTTCTAAAAATACCTACGACATGATTTACTTTAGTCATGTTCATTTTAATTCGGGGTATGTGTTTCAAGACTTTCAAAAAATGTTTTCAGCTATCCCAGCTGAAACAATGGTTGTTATGGATGCCTATCATGGGTTTATGGCACTACCGACAGATTTGTCGGCTGTGCATGACCGCATGTTTTATACGGCCGGTGGATATAAATACGCCATGGGTGGGGAGGGCGTTTGTTTTCTGCATGCCCCGACTGGTCAGGCCCAGCGCCCAAGGTTAACGGGCTGGCTGGCCGAAATGGACAGCCTTGCTGCCGCCAAGGACAACACAGTGACCTATGCCCAAGATGGTAGCCGTTTTATGGGTGCTACGTTTGACCCCGCAGGCCTTTACCGGCAGCGGGCGGTACTGGCATGGCTTAAATCGCTGGGAGTTAGCGTTGCAGATATCCACAGCCATGTAGGCATGCTGCAAAACCGCTTTGTTGAAAATATGGGGCCGCGCGCTAAATCTATGCTGGCGGGCAGGGAAGTCCTGACCGGATTGACTGCCACGGATCATGCCCATTTTGTCGCCTATAATCTGAAAGAGGCGGGCGAAATACGGGAAAAACTGCTGGCAAATAACATTGTTGTCGATAGCCGCGGGGATACGCTGCGTTTCGGGTTTGGTATTTACCATGAACCAGAAGACATTGCCCGGTTGACCGACCGTCTGGAGAAGATTTTATGACTGCTGTTTTCTGGTTTCGTAACGATCTGCGCCTGCATGACAATCCAGGTCTGGAAGCGGCTGTTAAAACAGGCAAGACAGTTGTGCCAGTTTATATTCTGGATGACCTTACCCCAAAAAATTGGAAGCAAGGCGGTGCAACACGTTGGTGGTTGCATCATAGCCTGATCGCACTTGATGCGGCGCTTCAAAAGAACGGCTTTGGGCCGCTGGTTTTGTTACAGGGCGACCCTGAAAAAGAACTTGATACGTTGATGAAGAAAATTGGCGATGCAGAAATTTTCTGGAACCGCCGCTATGAACCTTGGGCAACAAAGCTGGATGCAAAGCTTAAGGAAAAATACGACGCCGAAAGTTTTGCCACCTATTTACTGTTTGAACCATGGCAAATCAAAAACAAGACCGGTGGGCAATATAAGGTATTTACCCCTTTTTCAAAGGCCTGCCTTGAAAACGAGCATATGATCGCCACGGCTGATGCCAAGCCTGTTAAATCAAAAGCTGCGCCGCATACTATTAAAGGACTACCCATTAAAGACTTGGGGCTGATGCCCAAAATCAAATGGTATACCGACATGGAAAAGGACTGGCAGCCTGGTGAGGCGGGGGCGCTCAAACGTCTGGCCCATACGCTTGAAGATGTCGCAGGACATTACAAGGAACAGCGCGATTTTCCGGCCATTGATGGCGTTTCACGTCTATCAGCACATTTGCATTTTGGCGAGATCAGCCCGCGTCATATCTGGCATGCAACCAAGGCCGTCGCTGGCAAAACGGGTGGCAAGTACAAACAAAACAGCGATGGTTTTTTGCGCCAGCTGATCTGGCGTGATTTTTCATGGTATTTGCTCTATCACGATCCTGAATTTCCTGACCGCGAATGGAACCCGCAGTTCCGCCGCTTTCCGTGGCGCGAGGATGAAAAGCTGCTCGCCCTTTGGCAAAAAGGTCAGACGGGATACCCGATTGTCGATGCCGGTATGCGCCAGCTGTGGCAGACAGGCTGGATGCACAACCGCGTGCGCATGATTGTGGGGTCATTCCTTGTCAAAAACCTGCTGATTGACTGGCGCCGTGGCGAGGAATGGTTTTGGGATACTTTGGTTGATGCCGATCTGGGTAATAATGCGGCGGGCTGGCAGTGGATTGCCGGTTGCGGGGCCGATGCTGCGCCTTACTTCCGTATCTTTAACCCCATCCTGCAAAGCAAAAAGTTTGATCCCGATGGTGAATACATCAAAACCTATGTGCCAGAGCTGCGCGATTGCCCTGCGGAATTTATTCATGCACCGTGGGATGCGCCGCCGATGCTGATGGCCAGTTTAAAAGGTAAATATCCATCACCTATTGTGGATCATTACATGGCGCGTGACCGTGCGATGGAAGCGTATCGCTCCATGAAGCCAGCGGCGGCCTAGAATGCAGGGCGTCTTTCATCTTGCCAGTCGAAGCGTGATTGAGGTCAAGGGGCCAGAGGCATCTGTATTTCTGCAGAATGTTTTTACCAATGATATTGATACACTAAGCGATGAAAAGCCGCTGCAATACAGCCTGTTATTAAGCCCGC
>JBEIPH010000133.1:0-4452 GCA_040377115.1 Micavibrio sp.
AGTGACACGAGCATCAAGCGGACATCCCCTCCGCCACTTAATCTGCTGTAATCGACAACACTGCAAAACATTTTTGAGCACGCTCAAGCATCCGCCTCCTTATATTATCGCCGTTAAGTTCCTATTATTAAAAAGTTTTTCTTCATGCAAAAACAGCATGCTAGACTCGTTTTGGGGAAGACGATGCTTGGGGTTTTGCGCTGTAAAGCGCCTCTGTTTATTTTTTTAATAGTACTACCGCTGGTATCAATATCGGCAACAACGGCGTTTGCGCAAAATGCGTATGACAATACAGATACTGGCCGTATTTTCCGCCAGTTAAAAAGTCTACCTGATATTTTTAAACGCGAAAAAGCGCAGACAAAGCCACGGGTTGAAGCACCTGAGTCGTTGGCTGTAGACGCGCCAGCGGGCGCTGAAAATGTTTTCCTGCACCTGCAGGAAATACGCATAGATGGCAATGTAACCGTTTACAAAAAAGGCGATTTTCTTCCTTACTACATCAAAAAGATAGGCACACAGGTATCTTTGCGCGAGCTCTATGAAATAGCGGCGCAAATCACCGCTAAATATCACGCCGATGGTTATGTGCTTAGCCGTGTCGTCATCCCCGAACAGGAAATCAATCAACAACGCGGGTCAATCACTTTGCGTGTGGTTGAAGGATATGTGCGACGCGTAGAGATCACTGGCGATACAAGCCAAAGCAAGATTTTGCGTGAATTTGCCCGCAGTATAGAAGCCATGCGTCCGTTTCGCATGGGTACGCTGGAACGTCAGTTACTTTTCCTAAACGGCCTTGGCACAGCTGACCTGCAGGCTGTCTTTAAACCGATTACAACTCCAAATCCGCCCGAGGGTGCCGTTGATATGGCGGCTGTGGTCAAGCAAAAGAAGGTCAGCGGCTTCTTTTCGCTCGACAACCATGGATCAAAATATCATGGGCCCGCACAGCTAAGCTTTCATGCCGACATCAGCAGCCTTGCACTGGCGCATAGCAAAATCAGCATTGATACGATTGCCTCATTACCAACGGACGAACTAAAGCTTATTTCCATCGGATTTGAAACACCCCTGCGCAGCGATGGCCTAACCCTTGAAGGCAGTATCGGTTATACGGACTCAGTCCCAGGCAAAGAGCTTGAGGATCTGGATGTTGAAAGCGATACGGTCTATGGCAGTGTTGGTGTCAGTTATCCCTTTTTACTGACACGCGAGGAAAAGCTGAAGGGCCGTGCTACTTTTGATGTTAACAACACACGCACGGAAAGTGTCGGCGCGCGTCTTAACAAGGATGCCATCCGCGCCCTACGTCTGAGCGGCGAGTATGAGAAAATCGATACCTATGGCGGCCTAAGCGTACTCAGCTCGACATTCTCACAGGGCCTTGATATTTTTGGCAGCCGCAAGACAGGTTCAGATGATTTATCACGCAGTGACGGACACAGCGATTTTACCAAAATCGAAATGGCCGCAAGCCGCCTGCAGGCTTTGCCAGCTGGCTATCAACTTCTTTCCCAACTTAGCGGCCAGTATGCCTTTAGCGAACTGTTGTCTTCCGAGGAATTTGGCCATGGCGGACAGGCATTTGGTCGCGCCTATGACGGGTCGGAAATCGTCGGGGATCATGGCGTGTCGGCTTTGGTCGAGCTGCGCTATGGTGCTCTCCCGCCTCTAACGCCTCAGCTCCAGCTGGAGCCTTACGCTTATTATGACATTGGCAAGGTCTGGAATATAGGCAATACCAATCCATACCGTGAATCAGCGGCATCTGCAGGTGCCGGGGTACGGATGCAGTATGCAGACCGCCTAAGTGGCGAGCTTAGCATCGCCCAACCCCTGACCCATGACGCGGACAGCCGCCCTTATGGCGATGAACAGGATCCCCGCTTCTTTGCCAAACTGACCAGTAAATTTTAATCAACAGTTCAATAATTTACACTTTAACATTTGGTTAATACACGGCCCATATAATTGTATGCATGGGCTGGAAGATACCTCATAAATATGTGGTGCTTAAATCACGCAGCGCCACGGCAGCTAAATTTCAGTCGTGCGCCTTTTCGCGCTTTATTTCATATCTCCTGATATTATCTCTGCTGTTTCCTCATCCTGTCGTCGCAAACCCCGATGGGGCCACCGTCGCTGCTGGACAGGTTACATTCTCTGCACAAGACAAAAAACTTGATATCATTCAATCCACCAGCAAAGCAATCATCGACTGGCGCAGCTTTAATATCGGCCAAGATGAGCACACGCAGTTTCATCAACCAGACGTAAACTCAATAACACTCAATCGCATCCGTCAGGGCAGCCCCAGCCAGATCGACGGCAAACTAACCGCAAACGGACGACTGATACTGGTTAATCCCGATGGTGTCTTTTTTAACCAGGGCAGCAGCGTTGACGTATCGGGACTGGTCGCCACCAGTGCCAACATCAGCAACAATGATTTCCTGTCAGGCAATCTGCGCTTTGGCATTGCGGGTAATGAAGCCGCCCAGATCATCAACGAAGGCAGCATCACAGCCCGCCAAGCTGGGCTAATCGGCTTCGTAGCGCCTCAGGTGGAAAACAGAGGGGCGATTTCTGCACGCCTTGGACGTGTAGATCTGGCAGCGGGTGAAACCTTTGTCATGGACATGGCAGGCGACGGCATTGTCAGTGTTGCCGTCAATCGTGACCAGCTAACCAAACAGATTGCCAGCAATAGCGGACGCATCAGTGCGGATGGTGGTACCGTGCATCTTCAAGCTGCAGCGGCACGCGCCCATATCAACAGCCTTGTCAGCAACAGTGGCGTGATAGAAGCCAACACTGTTGCGGCAAAGAACGGAAAGATCACCCTATCTGCCGCTGGCCGTTCGGGCAACCAAACCGGCGCAAGCCGCACGGTGAACAGCGGACAGATAAAGGCGCAAGGCCTTAATGCAGACGAGAAAGGCGGCAATATTGACCTGACCGCCGACCGTGTCGCGATTGAAGCCGGATCACGCATCACTACAGCTAGTAAAGCCGGTGGTGGCAAAATCCGAGTAGGCGGTGACTACCAAGGTGGCGGCGATCTGGCACGTTCGATTGAAACCAAAGTAGACTCCGATACCCTGCTTGATGCAAGCGCAACAGACACAGGCAAGGGCGGTACGGTTGTTGTCTGGTCTGATCAGGACACCTATTACAACGGCAGTTCGGCATCACGCGGTGGCGAGAACGGTGGCAATGGCGGCCTGATAGAAGTATCAGGCAAGCGCTACCTTGATTTTAGCGGTAGCGCAGATACCACAGCCGTGCTGGGCGAAACAGGTATCTTGCTTCTTGACCCAACCGACATCGTCATTTCAAGCGCGGTGAACAGCAATGTTAATGGCGCAACACCTTTTTCACCGACAGCAGATGATGTTACTTCCAACCTCAACGTGACAACGTTGCAAACAGCCCTGGCCTCAAGCAATGTGGTTGTACAGACACGCGCCACAGGTAGCCAGCAGGGTAATATTACTGTTTCAAATGCTGTTTCCTGGACAGCCAACCGCAGCCTGACTCTTGATGCGCACAACAATGTTATTGTCAATGCACCGATCACAGCTCGCAACGCGCTGATTTTTAACGTAGGCGGTGACGTTATTCTAAATGCTAACTTGGTCGAAAACGCCAGTGGCGCAGACCTGATTTTTCAGCCCAAAACACTTAGCAACACTATTGGCATCGCTGGCGGCGCTGGAACTTTAAACCTCAGCACGGCTGATCTGGCATTTATCCAACCTAACTGGAACAACATCATCATCGGCGCAACCGCAGGCACAGGCAATATTAACGCCAATGCCTATACGTGGAATGCGCCGCTGACACTGCGTAATTCAGGCGCAGGCATCATCAATATCGATGGCACACAAAATGTGGGCAATCGAAGCATGACGCTGACAACCCGCAACCTTAACCTGAATGCAACACTAACCGGCGGGACGAGCGGTACACTGACTATTCAGCCAGATGCAGCGGCCACCACCATGGGTATTGGTGATGGTCAAGCCGGCACACTGAACCTGACAAACGCTGAGCTGGCAAATATCACCGATGGCTGGGGCGCAATTACACTTGGGCTTGCCGCCGGAACTGGCGCTGTCAACGTAGGTGCTTATACATGGCTTGATCCATTATCTTTGCGTAGCGGTACCGGTGCGATGACCATTGCTGGCACACAGACCATGGGCGCCAATGCACTCACCCTATCAACCCGCAACCTCAATTTGAATTCAGATTTGCTCGGCACAGGTACTCTGGTTATCCAGACCGATGCAGCATCAAGCACGATTGGTATTGGTGATAGCCAGACAGGCAGCCTTAACCTAACCAATGCAGAACTGGCGCGCATTGTGAATGGCTGGGGCAGCATTAATTTTGGCCGCACCGATGCGACAGGCGTAATGAACCTCGGTGCATACAGCTGGAACG
>JBEIPH010000027.1:0-8101 GCA_040377115.1 Micavibrio sp.
CGCTTTTATTGGGGCGGAATTCAGCGGGGATTTGCTCAAGAACCGTTGGCAGAAATTTTTCAAACCTTGCCTGATAATCAGGTGCTGCCTGCATCACCTGCACCGCGTTAGCGCCGATCAGTTTATAGATAAACCACATACCGCCAATCAAAGTCACGATGGCAAACAGGAAACTAAAGAACCGCGGCAGCTTGGCCATCCGCCCGATAAATCGCGCCAAGGCGTTGATCAGGTACCACATGAACAATGCCATCACAAATGGGATCATGATGGTGCTGGCCGCCTGAAGGATGTAAAAGACAAGGCAGACCACAATAAAACCCAGCGCATAGCTGCTGGCTGGAATGACAGATGGTGTATGACCCGACGTCGTTGACATAAAAATACCCCTTTTACACTGCCTTAGCCTTGAAACCCGAAGGCTAATTCCCATTTCAATAGAATGGACAGATTGACTTTAACCACCGGACCTTTAGTGTCAAACACTGTTCATGACAGGCGCGCGGGAGACATCCGTTTATGCAAATATTGTTTGCATGGGCGGGGGCCGAAGGAGCAACGACCCCGGAAACTCTCAGGCAAAAGGACCGCCGCCTTTTTCGCTGAAACTATCAGCGGAAGAATACCTCTGGAAAGCGTCGCGCCCTGACGGGTAGCGGCCACCGAAGGAGCAAAACTCTCAGGTGACAGGACAGAGGGGGTTACTGACTTTTGCGGCCAGAACCCTTTTTGAGGTATTCGATAGATATGTCAGCCACCGTTATCAAACCGGCAAGCCAGCCAGATACTCTTTTGCGCACACCGCTTTTTGATCTGCATGTGGCGCAGGGCGGAAAGATGGTGCCCTTTGCCGGATACAGCATGCCTGTGCAGTATGACGGCCTTGGCGTTTTGAAAGAACATTTGTACACGCGCAGCGCTGCCGGATTGTTTGATGTATCCCACATGGGACAGGCCTTGCTTTACAGCCCCACCATTGATCCCGCCGCCGCCCTTGAACAACTGGTGCCCGGCGACATCATCGGCCTGCAAGATGGCCAGCAACGATATACACTGCTGCTCAATGACAATGGCGGCATCATCGATGACATGATGGTGGCGCGTCTAAATGACCATACGCTGTTTTTGGTTGTTAACGCCGCCTGCAAGGAAAAAGACTTTGCCCACCTGCGCGCCAAAATCGGCAACGTTACCAGCCTAACCGTGCTTGATACCCGCGCGCTGTTGGCACTACAGGGGCCCTTGGCAGAAAAAGCGCTGTCGCCTTTATTCCCCGAAATTACCAAGATGCGCTTCATGGATGTCATCACCACAAAATACGAAGGCCATGATGTTTACATCAGCCGATCGGGATATACGGGCGAAGATGGATTTGAAATCTCCCTCCCTCAAGACCTCGCTGCTGCTTTCACACAAAAATTGCTGGGCAATCCTGATGTTAAACTGATCGGCCTTGGCGCGCGCGACAGTCTGCGCCTTGAAGCTGGCCTTTGCCTTTACGGTCACGATCTTGATGAAAATACAACGCCGGTTGAAGCCAACCTGAAATGGACAATTGGCAAGCGCCGCCGCGAGGCCGCAAATTTCGCTGGCGCTGAAAAAATCATGGCACAAATGACCGCAGGGGCCACACGCCTGCGTGTCGGCCTCAAGCCCGAAGGCCGCGCGCCCATGCGCGAAGGCACACCACTGGTTGACAGTGCTGGCAATAACATCGGCACCATCACCTCGGGTGGTTTTGGCCCCAGTGTTGATGGTCCTGTTGCTATGGGCTATATCGATGCTGCCTTTAGCAAATCAGGCGCGCCCGTTTTTGCCCTGCTGCGCGGCGAACCCCGCCCCGTTGCAATATCTGCCCTTCCGTTTACACCCCATCGTTACAAAAAGGACTAATCACCATGACACGCCTTCTTTTTTCAACCGACCATGAATACATCAGCGTTGATGGCGACATCGGCACTGTTGGCATTACAGATTACGCACAAAAAGCACTGGGTGATGTTGTCTATGTCGAACTGCCAAAAATCGGCGCGCAATTTACCAAGGGTGCCAATTCTGGCGTTGTTGAAAGCGTCAAATCAGCATCTGAAATTTACGCTCCCGTTAGCGGTGAAATTGTTGAAACCAACGCAGCACTGACGGCTGACCCCGCTCTTGTCAATCAAGACCCGCATGGCCGTGCATGGTTTTTCAAGATCAAGCTTTCAAACCCATCAGAACTTGATGACCTGAAGGACGAGGCCGCCTATACCGCCTACACCCAAGGACTATAAGCATTAAAAGACTTTAAGGATTAGCCGCCATGACAGCTTCAGACCTGAACACACTTGAACAGCACGATGATTTTATCCGCCGCCATATCGGGCCATCGGATGCCGATATATCATCCATGCTCAAGGCTGTTGGTGCTGCGTCACTTGATGAGCTGACTGCACGCGCTGTTCCCGCCAGCATCCTTGAAAAACACGCTCCCGAAACGGGCGAGCCGATGAGCGAGCGCGAAGCACTGGCAGAACTTGCCAGCATGGCTCAGCAAAACAAAGTTTACCGCTCCCTGATCGGTATGGGTTATGCCGATACCATCACGCCAAACGTTGTCTTGCGCAACGTGTTACAAAATCCGGGTTGGTACACAGCCTACACACCCTATCAACCGGAAATCAGCCAAGGCCGTCTTGAGGCGCTGATCAATTTCCAGCAGACGGTGATGGATTTGACCGCCATGCCGCTGGCCAATGCCTCCCTGCTTGATGAAGCCACGGCCGCGGCCGAGGCCATGACGCTGGCACAGCGCAGCGGCGGCAGCACCTCGAATGTTTTTCTGGTGTCGCATGATTGCCACCCGCAAACCATTGCCGTCCTTGAAACCCGTGCTGAACCCCTTGGCATTGAAATCGTTGTCGGCGATATCGCCAGTCTGATCGCCGAACGTGACGCTTTTGGCGTTTTGCTACAATACCCCGCCAGCAATGGCGATGTGCGCGACCTGCGCAGCGTCACCACAAACGCGCATACCAAGAAAATGACTGTTTGCGTGGCGGCTGACCTGCTGGCGCTCACACTGTTAACACCGCCAGGTGAATGGGGTGCCGATATCGTGATTGGCAGTGCCCAGCGCTTTGGCGTACCACTTGGCTTTGGCGGCCCACATGCAGCCTTCATGGCGGTGCGCGAAGATTTCAAACGCAGCCTGCCCGGGCGCATCGTTGGCGTATCCGTTGACAGCCGTGGTCAAACCGCCTTCCGTCTGGCACTTCAAACACGCGAACAACACATCCGCCGTGAAAAAGCCACCAGCAATATCTGCACCGCCCAAGTTCTGCTGGCCAATATCGCCGGATTTTATGCTGTCTGGCATGGCCCGGAAGGTTTGAAAAAAATCGCCCAGCGTATCGAGCGCCTGACCAGCTTGCTGGCGGCTGGCCTGATGAAGCTTGGCTTTGCCCTTGATAACGCCGCCTCGTTTGACACGCTGACCATCAAGGCGGGGCCCGAGGCACAAAACATTCTGACCCGCGCGCTTGGCAAATCCATCAACCTGCGTGATTTTGGTGATGGCCGCATCGGCGTGGCCTTGGATGAAAAATCAACGCGCGAGGAAATCTTCACGCTCTGGCAGATTTTTGCTGGGCAAGGCGTTTTGCCCTTCAGCGTTGAAACGCTTGATAGCGTGACACCTTCGCGCCTGCCTGCGGCACTGACACGTACCAGCGCCTATCTGACCCATCCCGTGTTTTCACTGCACCATAGCGAAACAGAAATGCTGCGCTATCTGAAACGTCTTGAAAACCGCGACATCTCGTTGACCAAATCAATGATCCCGCTTGGGTCATGCACGATGAAATTGAACGCCACGGCAGAAATGATCCCGATCAGCTGGCCGGAATTTTGTGATATCCATCCTTTCGCGCCTGCTGACCAGACGCTGGGGTATCAGGCGATGCTGAAAGACCTTGAAGACAAACTTTGCCGCCTGACCGGTTTTGACGCTGTGTCACTGCAACCAAACGCAGGCAGTCAGGGTGAATACGCCGGTCTTTTGGTTATCCGCATGTGGCATCGCAGCCGCGGCGAAGACCAGCGCAAGACCTGCCTGATCCCATCATCAGCCCATGGCACCAACCCTGCATCTGCCGTTATGGCGGGCATGGAAGTTGTCATCACCGCTTGTGACGCCGATGGCAATATTGATATCAACGACCTCAAGGCCAAGGCTGAAAAGTACAAAGACACACTGGCCGCCCTGATGGTGACCTATCCATCCACCCACGGCGTATTTGAAGAAGACATCCGCCAGATCTGCGACATCATTCATGCCAATGGTGGTCAGGTTTACATGGATGGCGCGAATTTTAACGCGCTTGTCGGTGTCGCCTGCCCCGGTCGTTTTGGCGCAGATGTCATGCACATGAACCTGCATAAAACATTCTGCATTCCTCACGGTGGCGGCGGCCCCGGTATGGGCCCCATCGGCGTTGCGGCACATCTGGCACCCTTCCTGCCCGGTCATCCGCTGTCATCCGTGGTTGGTGGTGAGCAAGCCATCGGCCCTGTATCAGCAGCGCCCTATGGATCTGCGTCCATCCTGCCAATCTCATGGGTCTATATTGCCCTCATGGGCAGCCTTGGCCTGAAGCGTGCAACGCAAGTTGCCATCCTGAATGCCAACTATGTCGCCACCCGCCTGAAGGGCCATTACGAAACCCTCTACAAGGGCAAAAACGGGTTTGTTGCGCACGAATGTATTCTTGATACGCGCGGCTTTAAAAACACCGCCAACGTCAGTGTTGATGACATCGCCAAGCGCCTGATGGATTTTGGCTTTCACGCGCCAACCATGTCTTTCCCCGTGGCAGGCACCTTGATGATCGAACCAACCGAAAGCGAAAGCAAAGCCGAGCTTGATCGTTTCATCGAAGCGATGATCCACATCCGTGATGAAATCAAAATGGTTGAAGACGGCAAATATCCGCAGGGCAACAACCCGCTGAGCCACGCACCTCACACGCTGGCAGATATCACGGCGGATAACTGGACGCGGCCTTACAGCCGGACAACGGCGATTGCACCACTGCCATGGCTGACGGCGGATAAATACTTCACGCCCGTCAACCGCATCGACCATGTGGCTGGTGATCGCAACCTTGTCTGCGCCTGCCCGCCGCTCAGCGCCTATGACAGCGCAGGTATGGCTGATCAACAAAACGCTGCTTAATTGACTGGAAATAAAGGTTATTTTGAGGCTGCGCGCCCTTGACCGCAGCGCTTGCTTTATGTTAATAATACACTCTGTTTCATACAACCCATCTGGCAAAATATGTCTGCTTCAACCCCCATTCGCCGCGTTGTCAAAAAAGGCGTTGTCACAACACTGCTGCCGCAGAAAACGACATCAAGCCTGATCGCTGACAGTCCGCACAGCGGGCGGCGCTATCCGGATGATTTTAATCATGCCTGCGAACGCGCCGTGCTTAGACGCGCTGAAGATGCCTATGTTGACCGCCTTATCGATTTCCTGCCGCGCCTTGGCGTGCCACTGGTACGCGCCGATTTCCCGCGCAGCTATGTTGACCCAAACAGACCTGCTGATACCAAAGTTGCCGCCCGCAATGAAGTAACGCCAAAGCACGCTGTGCGCATTTATGATACAGACCCCACGCCTGCTGAAATTTTCAACCGTATCGCGCAATATCACCAGCCTTATCATCAGGCGATTTGCGATATCCGCCGCAAGACCAAAAAGCGCATGGGGTATGTGGTGCATCTTAACTTTCACTCCCTGCCTTCGCAGTTGATGGAAGGCTATCCCCCGTTTGAATACGATTTTGTTATCGGCACCAGACAGGGTAAAACCACCCACCCGCTGCTGGTTGCACGCCTAAAAACCCTGATGGAAGACAAGGGATACCGCGTTGCTCTTGATGTTCCCGGTTTTATGGGGGCAGAAATTGTGCGCCGATCGGGCAAACCCCACAAAGGCTCCCACGCCATTCAAATTGAAATCAACCGCAGCCTATACCTCAAGGAGCAAACGGTCAGGATCAACAAACCGCTGTTTGACAAACTCAAAAAAGACCTTGAAGATATCTTGCGCGACTTTCAGGCTTTCTGCGACAGCCCCGCTTTCGCCAAGGCCGCAAACGCAAATACCAAAACTTCACCCGCACCCAGAAAATAATCATGCCCTCTTCCGGTCTTTTTGCCCTTCTTGATGATATCGCCGTTTTGATGGACGACACCGCCATCATGACCAAAGTCGCCGCCAAAAAAACCGCCGGTATTGTCGGCGACGATCTGGCTGTGAATGCCGAGGCGATGGTGGGGATCAACCCGCAACGCGAAATTGCTATCGTTGCACGCGTCGCCCGTGGCTCGCTGATCAACAAGGCGATTATCATTCCGGTTGCCCTTGTGCTGGCGGCTGTTGCGCCTGCGCTTATTCCTATCCTGCTGATGGCTGGCGGTGCTTTCCTGTGCTACGAGGCCTGGCACAAAATTGCGCACAGCCACGACCCGGAAGAAGAACAGCATAAAAGAGAACTGATTGCAGCCGCACATACCAGCACCGATGCCGCGCTTGAAGTCGAAGAAAAAAAGATCAAACAAGCTATCACCACCGATTTTATTCTGTCGGCTGAAATCATCGCCATCGCCCTTGGTTCTGCCGCCAACGCATCGCTGGCCGCGCAGGCATCGACATTGGTGATTATTGGCCTTGGCATGACCGTCATTGTTTATGGCGCGGTTGCGGGGCTTGTGAAGCTTGATGACCTTGGTATTTATCTGATGCAGCGTAACGCCGAGGGTAAGCCACTGCACACCATTGGCAAAAAGCTGATCAGCTGTGTGCCTGGTATCATGAAAACACTGTCTGTTGTGGGAACCGCCGCCATGTTTTTGGTGGGCGGCAGTATTATTCTGCACGGCATTCCGGCCGCACATCATATCGTGGCGGACGCTGTTGGCGCCCTGCCCGATGTTTTCGCCCTGCGCGGGCTGGCACAAATGCTGGCAGACGGGCTGGCGGGCGTTATGATCGGGATTGTCTGTGAAAAGCTGTGGTCCTTGGCATCACCCAAGCTGCTGCCGCTGCTCGGAAAACTCAAAAAAGCCTGATAATTCAAAAAATCCTGATTCTGGCAACTTTTATCATTCCTCTCAGGAATTGACCTGCAGGCCAAAAAGACGCATGGTTTTTGCGTGTTTTCAGCCCGTTTGAGGAGTTTTTGAGGAATGTCCACCGCAACCGCCCCCACCACTGTTCGCGCCCATCAACCCATCCGCGCCACTGACCCTCTGCACGCGCCAATGGCCAATGCCATTCGCGCCCTTGCCATGGACGCCGTGCAAAAAGCAAATTCTGGCCACCCTGGTATGCCCCTTGGCATGGCGGATGTCGCAACCGTGCTTTATCGACATTTCCTGAAATTTGATCCCGCCAACCCAACATGGCCTGACCGTGACCGTTTTGTTTTGTCAGCTGGCCATGGATCAATGTTGCTCTATGCCCTGCTTTATCTGACGGGCTACGAGAAAATGACACTCGATCAAATCAAAAACTTCCGCCAGATGGGCAGCCTGACGCCGGGCCACCCCGAAGTGATGCACGACATCGGTATTGAAACCACCACTGGCCCGCTTGGTCAGGGGATTGCCACCGCTGTTGGCATGGCAATGGCAGAACGCCTGCAGGCTGCGCGTTTTGGTGACACGCTGTGCGATCACTATACTTACGTGATTGCAGGCGATGGCGATTTGATGGAAGGCATCAGCCATGAAGCAGCCTCCCTTGCTGGCCACCTTGGCCTTGGCAAACTGATTGTTCTTTATGATGACAACGGCATTTCAATTGATGGGCCGACCAGCCTGTCGTTTTCGGATGACAGCCGCAAGCGTTTTGAATCCTATGGCTGGGAAACCTTTGACGTTGACGGTCATGATGCAGACGCTGTTAAAAACGCCATTGCCGCCGCCCAAGCCAAGAAACCAGTTGGCGATCATTCAAAAGATCAAGTTCATTGAACCAACGTGGAAGAGGCGACCGCGCATTGATTTCCAACGGCTTGCCGCCGACATTGACGGTTGTTTCAAGCTCTGCGGC
>JBEIPH010000217.1:0-3161 GCA_040377115.1 Micavibrio sp.
AGTGCCATTCCGGCGGCATACGGATTAATTTTTTATGCTCTTGCAGATGCCAAAGATAAACAAGTTGCCCTTGATAAAAGCTTAATAAGTAAAGAGCAAAAAGGCTCAAGCTGGAAGCTTGCGGCAGTATCCGTTGTGTTGATGATCCTGACGGTCGGCCTGTGGATAGCAACGATTGAAGGCATGGGCCGCTTTGGCATGCTGCCTGAATCATTCTATGAAACGGACGAGGTGGCGGGCTAGGCTTACGGCCCCTTAGGATCATTCACGATCTTTTTGGGTGTTGCCGTGTTGTCGTGCGCAAGGTCGAGCGTGGCAAGATATTTGTCGGCTTCAAGGGCTGCCATGCAGCCAAGGCCTGCGGCTGTCACGGCCTGACGGAAAATTTTGTCTTTCACATCGCCTGCCGCATAAACACCCGCAACATCGGTGGCGGTTGAATCGGGCTTGGTGATGATATAGCCCTCGCTGTCCATCTTGACCTTGCCTTTGAAAATCTCGGTGGCTGGTTTGTGGCCAATCGCCACAAACAGGCCGTCGGTTTTAAGGTCGCTGGTGGCGCCTGTTTTCAGGTTTTTGATGCGGCAACCCGTGACGCCCATTTTATCGCCCAGAACTTCTTCAACAGCGCTGTCCCAGATCACGCTGACCTTGGGGTTTTTAAAGAGGCGATCTTGCGCGATTTTTTCAGCGCGTAAGCTGTCGCGGCGGTGAATAAGGGTAACTTTGCTGGCGACATGGGACAGGTGCAGGGCTTCTTCAACAGCGGTGTTGCCGCCGCCAACCACAATAACTTCCTTGTTGCGGTAAAAAGGTGCATCGCAGGTGGCGCATGCCGACACGCCGCGGCCTTGAAAGGCTTGCTCGGACGGCAGACCCAGCCATTTGGCCTGAGCACCCGTGCAGATAATAACGCTGTCTGCCAGATAGATATCGCCGCCATCGCCGACCAGCTTTTTGGGGCTGGTTGAAAAATCAACTTCGGTGATGGTGTCTGTCACCATCTCGGTGCCGACATGTTCGGCTTGTTCTTTCATTTGTTCCATCAGCCAGGGGCCTTGGATGGTTTTTGCAAAGCCGGGGTAGTTTTCAACATCGGTGGTGATGGTCAGCTGGCCACCAGGTTGCAGGCCGGAAATCAACATCGGTTTCAGGTTGGCGCGGGCGGCATAAATCGCGGCTGTGTAGCCTGCGGGGCCTGACCCAATAATGATAACTTTGCGATGATGTGTTTTGGCCATGTTAATCTGTCTTTCGTTTTTCTAGTCGTGTCAGAATCTCTTGTGAGACCTTTATTGTATCATTCAGTGCCGCATAAGACCATGTGGCGAGGCTACCTTCAAATGGTCTTGTATATCCTTGTTTTTGCAGCAGGTCATGAAAGGTTGCCAGTCGTTTGGCGCCGCCCTCAAGCCCAATGGTATAAACCGGTTTGCCGGTTGAAAGTGCCTCGGATGTCATCGAAACGCTGTCTTCCGTGACCATGATATGGGTGGCCGCTGCCAAAAAGGCAAAATAAGGGTTTTCGCCCGTACCGTCCCAGAACCATATGTTTGGCCCCTTCAACCCTTCGCGCAGGCGTTTGATGTTATCCTCGCCCGTGCGGCGGGAGGCTGTGATCATCAACCCCACATCACCCTTTACGGCCAGTGCCTGCAATTGGTTACAAAGCCGATCTGTCACGGCCGCCGTCATCTGATGCGCCTTGCTGTTACCGCCGATCAGCACGGCAACCCGGGTGGCAGGCAGATGGTCAAAAACGCCAGTGAACTGCGCGGCGGCGGCTGTCAGACGGGTGGGGGTGACACGGTGCAGTGCGGCTGTTGTGACCAGCACGTTTGACCCGCGTGTCGGGTCATGTTGGGGCACAACGACAAGATCAAAGTTTTTAGGCGCAATGCGCGGGTCTTGTATTTGCACGACAAAGGTTTTGCCGCCGCTGGCCTTGCGGACATAGGCTGCAAGGCCGATGCTTTTGCGGCCACTGGCGATCAACAGATCAGGCCATGGTTGATCCAGTCTGTCACTGTCAGCTGCCAGCGCGTGCCGATGACCAATTCTAAGCCATGGCGAAAGCGCCTTCCACGGTTGGCGCAGTTTGATGCGTTTGATAACGGGCGTGATGCCCATCGCTTCAGCCACCCCAACGCACTGGTTTTCGGTGCCGGCAATGCCTTCGGTCAGGACCCAGCAGGTCAGGTTTTGGGCTGTGAAAGCCATGAAAATGGGGGCCAGTTCTATATGTTTAAGATACTGTAATATATTGTTTTTTAATTACGTTTGGCAATATTAGTAAAAATTTTTGAAGAAATATTTCCCTTGATATGATAATATGATAATAATATTACATTATACAGTTTGATTCTAACCTTCGCTGTACCGCAACATCTTTTAGACGGGTTCCCATCATGGCCAAAGTAAAACTCGATCGTATCGACCGCAAAATCCTCCATGACCTGCAAGATAACGGTCGTATGACCAACGTCGAGCTGGCCCAGCGCGCGGGAATTTCAGCGCCGCCGTGCCTGCGCCGTGTGCGCGCGCTTGAGGAAGCGGGCGTTATCAAGGGCTATCACGCCGATATCGACTCCCAGACACTGGGCTATGGCATTACCGTTTTTGCGCAAGTCGGCCTCGACAATCAGGCTGAAACAGACCTGCATAAATTCGAAGAACTGGTCAAAGAATGGCCGCTGGTACGCGAATGTTATCTGGTATCGGGCGAGGCGGATTACATCCTCAAGATCGTGGCGTCTGATTGGGATAGCTATCAGAAATTCCTGACCCCCCACCTGACCACAGCCCCCAACGTCAGCCATATCAAATCGGCTCTTGGTGTGCGTGTTGCAAAATACAAACCAGGCGTGCCTGTCGAAACCGAGTGATCTTTGCGGGATCTCAACAAAAAAGCCCGATCCTTCACAGGTCGGGCTTTTTTTAGTATTAGGGTCGTTTACAGGCTTGGGTTTTTTTGGAAGGGTTTTTTTCCTGACGCACCAGGTATACTGTTATCCGTTTTTGACAGGCGGCTTGAGAAGGCAATCATCAGCTTCATTTGGCCGAGTTCAGTGCCAAATTGTCCATCAGGGATTTTTTTGGCTTCTTCAGCGAAGATTTTTAGTTTTTGATCCGTTTTATTGCCTTTTATCGCGATAACTTTG
>JBEIPH010000240.1:0-2802 GCA_040377115.1 Micavibrio sp.
CCTATGGCGGCATGCAGCAGCGCTGCCACCACGGTTGAATCAACGCCACCTGATACGCCGCAAATGACGCGATCGGTGCCGACCTCGGCACGGATGCGTTCGATCATTTGTTCTTTGTATGCACCCATGCTCCAGCTGGCCGCACAGCCGCAAATAGTGCTCACAAAGTTTTGCAGCAAACGACTGCCTTGGGGCGTGTGCACCACTTCGGGATGGAACTGCACGCCGTAAAAGCGACGCGCGGTGTCTTCAACAGCTGCATAGGGGCAGGTGTCGGTTGCGGCGATCACGTTAAAGCCTGCGGGCAGTGCGGCGACACTGTCGCCGTGGCTCATCCAGACTTCGGGGTTATCAATGCCGTCAAACAACACACTTTTCTCAAAACGTAATTTTGCACGGCCAAATTCGCGTTTGTCTGACGACACCACTTTTCCACCCAGACTGGCCGCCATGGTTTGCAGGCCATAGCAAATGCCCAGCAACGGCACGCCAAGGGTGTACACATCGGCAGGTGCTGTAGGCGCGCCCGCATCGTTCACCGAAGACGGGCCGCCGGATAAAATAATCCCGCGCGGGGCAAAGCTGCGGATATCATCAATTGACGTGTGATAGGGGCGAATTTCGCAATAGACATTCGCCTCGCGCAGGCGGCGGGCGATCAATTGCGTGACTTGCGAGCCGAAGTCGAGGATTAAAATACGATCATCCGGTAGGCCCGCAAGGGACATCAGGCCACCGCCTTTTGTCTGGGCATCAGGGCTGTGACCAGCCTTGGCATGTCCCAGGCATCGGCGAATATTGTCTTGCCGTGGTTTTTCTCGCACAGGGCTCGGGCAAGGGCCTTATAGATCATCACCGCTTTTTCCTTGGTGATGGGGGAGAGCAAGGGCGGGTGCGCCTTTAGCTCCTCGGTACAAATACGCTTCCAGTCGGCTTCCTCGCGCTCGGCTGCCAATACCTTGGCCTTTTCAACCGCGGCAAGCCAGCTGCTGGCACGATAGCTGTTGCACAGGAAATCTTGTGAAAGACGCAGGCCTTCAAGTTGTAGGTCAAGCTCATCGGGGCCGATGGTATCAGCCAGAATAAACTGGCGGCCCATCGGGGTCTCGCCATAGGCAAACGACAGTTTACCCGCCGCAAGGCGAACGCCAACACCCTTGAGCACACTGCGCAGCCGCAGAGCCGTCAGTGACGCCAGTGTTTCAAGCGTGGCCATATCATCGGCCGAGAGCTTGGCAAGTTTACCTGCGGCATCCACCGTCAGGCGCGATTTATCAACACAGGAAAGCCACTGGATAGAAGGTTGCGGCGCATCATCCACAAACAGGAAACGCACATCAAAAGGCAGCATTTCTGCATCGCCCGCCACTTTGCTTTCCATGCCAAACGGGTTGATGGCGCGGGTCAGCATATGTTTGCTGGGCGAGAGAATTTCACGATCAAGCGACAGCGGTTTAAGATCACCACCGGCCAAGCCGATCATATGGTGAGCAAGCCCATTAAGCGCCAGTTTCTCGCGCAGTGGGTGGCCTGCCAGCGCGCCAAAGGGGGCGGCATCTTGCCAGCTTTCGGGGCGGCCCAGCAGGTCAAACAAAAACCAGTTGATGAAGGCGGTTGAAATCGCCTTACCGTGCAAATCATCGGGCATGTCGCCCCAGTCAAACACAGAATAGCGATCGGAAAATTCAAAAATATAGGGCGCCGTTCCGGCCTTGCCCCGCACATTCTTGTGTGTCGCCCTGAAGATGATATCCGGCAGCGCCATATTGGCCCCCACCCTTCCCGCTAAATATTAAAACGATGATTATTCTTTATAGCGGATCGGGGGGCAGTTCTCCAGCATCTAATCCTGTGGATAAGTTTGTTAGGTAAACTGCCCCTCGCTTGATCATCGCAAACCTTCGGTTTAGTCTGGCCTAGCCAACAAACCAAGATATGCCCAAGGATTTGACCGAGGATTTCAAATGATCACCAAACCGGTTCCCGCCGCCCCGCTTGCCAAAATCGTCTCCCGCGAGGTTGTTTTTGACGGCTTTCACCGTCTGGAAGTAATACGCCTTCAGCCCAAAAGCCTGAAAACCAACAGCTGGGCGGCCGAGATGGAGCGCGAGATTTTCACAGCAGGCCCCTATTCAACCGTGCTGCTTTACATCCCCGAGACAGATGAAATTTTGCTCAATGAGCAATTCCGCCTTGGTGCCTTTATGGCGCAGGCGGCTGACCCGTTTTTGTATGAATGTGCCGCGGGTATGATTGACGATGGCGAAACACCCGAGGAAGCCGCCGTGCGTGAAACACTGGAAGAAACCGGCTGCCACGTTATCGCGCTTGAAAAAGTTGGTTCGTTTTACACCTCACCCGGCTGCCTAGATGAAGAAGCCTATGTCTTTATCGGCCGTATCGCCAAGGCGGAGGCTGGCAATATTTTTGGCGTGGAGGAAGAAGGCGAAGAAATCCGCACCCATCTGCTGCCTGCCGCCAAAGTATTTGAAATGCTCGATGCGGGGCTCATCCAAAACGGGTCATCAGCCCTTGCCATCAACTGGTTTGCCCGCCACCGCGACCGTCTGCGCAAACAATGGCTGGGCGGTTAATAACGCTTCAAACCAAGGGGACAACACCATGACGACCGATACGCTCGCCGCCGATACCCCGCCAAGCTCTGCCTTGATTTCGGCAAGCGATCTTGCCGCC
Source organism: Micavibrio sp. (assembly GCA_040377115.1). Taxonomy (GTDB): domain Bacteria; phylum Pseudomonadota; class Alphaproteobacteria; order Micavibrionales; family UBA2020; genus JAEXMB01. The sequence goes on from JBEIPH010000240.1 coordinate 2,695, forward strand.
ATTTTGCACCAGCCCCGCGTGCGGATTGTTGATGCCACCTATGGCCAGCCACCCTCGGGCATGGGCATAGAGGGCGCTGTGCATTTTGATATCGACCGCATCGCCGAC
>JBEIPH010000272.1:0-1826 GCA_040377115.1 Micavibrio sp.
ATGGCGGCGCGGCGTCCAACCGGTTGGGCAAAGAAGGCAACCTTGCGCTCGTCATTCGTCATCGGGCGGGTTTCACCATCGGCGTCTTTAACGGCGTCTTCGCTGCGCGCACTGGCGGGGTCTGTATCGCCAAACATCTGCACATAACCGCCAAGGGGGATCAGGCTGAATTTCCAGCGTGTGCCGTTTTTATCGGTGCGGCCAAACAGCTCTTTGCCAAAACCGATTGAAAAACTTTCTACTTTTACGCCGCACCAGCGGGCCACAATGTAATGACCGAATTCGTGTACAAACACGAGGATGCTCAAAACCAGAATAAACGGTCCGCCGTAATCCTTGAAGAATTCAACCGGCGTGGTCAGAAGTTGTTGCAGCAGATCCATTTTTTTTCCTCGTTTACACCGGCTTTGCGGTAGCGTTGTTTGTTTTGTTGTACGCCCGTCAGGCCGCGGCGGCAAGCCCGCGCACTGACCTATCTATATCCAATATATGTTCAAGGCTCCCCACCGACAGGTCACGTTGGCGGCCCAGCCATTCTTCAAGCGCCTGAGCCACCATCGGCACGATACGGTCAAAACCGATTTGCCCCGCCAGAAAACGGCTCACCGCTTCTTCGTTGGCAGCGTTAAAAACCACAGGCGCAGAGGCACCCTCGCCCATGTGGTTATACACGATGTCCAGCGCCTGAAATCTTTTTAAATCAATAGGTTCAAAAGTTAAGCTCATTTTTTGGTTTAAATTAAGCGTTTTCCCCGATGTTTTTATGCGACTAGGCCAAGCCAATGTGTGCGCGATAGGCGTGCGCATATCAGAGGCACCCATTTGATTCAAAACACTTCCATCTGAATATTCAACCATTGCATGAACAATTGACTGCGGATGGATCAAAACGTCTATTTTTGACACAGGAAGGTCAAAAATATATTTGGCTTCAATAACTTCAAGCGCTTTGTTCATCATGGTCGCGCTATCAACCGAAATTTTGGGGCCCATCGACCATGTGGGGTGACGCAGAGCTTGCTCGACTGTAACCTCGCTCAATTTTTCAAGCGGCAAGTTGAGGAACGGCCCACCGGAAGCAGTCAGTATAATGCGCTCAATCGATGCGCGCTGGCTTTGGTCAAACACTTGAAAAACGGCATTATGTTCACTGTCCACCGGCAACAGGGTTGCACCGCTCTTTTTAACAGCCGCCATCATCAAGGGGCCGGCACAGACAAGCGCCTCTTTATTGGCCAGCGCAACCACCCGCCCCTGCCCGATAGCAGCAAGCGTTGGGGCAAGCCCCGCCACACCGACAATGGCAGCCATCGTCCAGTCGGCAGGTTGGGATGCAGTCTCGATAATCGCCTGAGGCCCCGCCTGCACACGCACTGATGTGCCAGACAGCTTTTCTTTTAACTCTGCATAAAGGTCTGGATTGCCAATAACGGCGGTTTGAGCACCCAGCCTGCGCGCCTGATCGGCCAGCAAATCGACATTGTTTTGGGCTGTCAGTGCAACAACCTTAAAATCTTCAGGGGTGCTTTCAATCAGATCGACCGTATTGCGCCCGACTGATCCTGTTGATCCAAGGATACTGACTGTTTTCATCAAGCACCAAGAACCATGGCAACAATGGCAAAAACAAGTGCCACCAAAAGCAGCGCATCAATCCGGTCAAGAATACCACCATGACCAGGGATAAGCGTGCCGGTATCCTTTACGCCAAAGCGGCGTTTGTAAAACGAGATCAGCAAATCACCCGCCTGACCAAACATCGCCAGCACAAAACCAAGGATGAAATAACCCCAGCCGCCAAGTTCACCCAGCGTGCGTGATTGGTC
>JBEIPH010000040.1:0-6926 GCA_040377115.1 Micavibrio sp.
CTGCCTTTGATAGCGGCTTGCGGAAGGTTTTCAATTGGCTGTAGTGCAAATTCAAAATCAAGCGGCTTGTCGCGTGAATAGGCGCTTGTACTTAAGGTGAAATTGGTTGGCGCCTCGCCATAAAGAAAATCGCCGCGCAATTCATAAGGACCGATTAGGCTGGCGGCCTCCATGGTCATGTTAACCTTATCAATCGCTGTTTCCTGACCGCTTTCAAGGTTGTGGTAGCGCAGCTTGGCATGCGTGACACTCACTTGTTTGAGCGCAATCATGCCGGCCTTACCCGCAGGCTTTCTTTCCGTCGGCAATACCCAATTGCTTGCGCCGTTTCGCGCAATCACAATATTGATTTCAGGCTCGATCAGCGACAGGCTGTCAATTTCGTAACGCCCTTCAAGCAGCGATTGCAGTTTTAAGCGCGCTTCCATTTTTTCGAGGCGCACCAGATACTGGTCGCCCTCGCCCACTGTCACTTTTTCAAGCAGGATCTGCGGATTGGGCAACAGGCGCAAAGATACCGCACCATCAACGGTGATTTTCTGGCCAATCGCACCCGCGGCATCTGCCACCAGTAAATCTTTGTGCTTTTCCCAGCTGATCATACCCGGCAAAACGAACAACATGGCAATAACGCCAAGTGCGATAAAGAACAGCCAACTGACCAGACGTGTCATCATGGCTGTTCAACCATCTTGCCAATAGCCGCCGCCGCTTTATCGCTTGGGCTTTCAGGATCACCAAGGCCCAGCATAATCAGGGCGCGACGGAATTCCATCAGCTGTTCGGCACGCGCGTCTTTGTCATCAAGCAGGCGTAATACTGCACGCGACATCGGTGCTGGTTCACAATCATCCAGCAACAATTCCGGCACCAGTGGCTTGTTCAGCAATATATTCACCAGATTAACATACGGCGTTTTAACCAGCTTTTTGGCAACCCATGCCGATATGGGGCTTAGTTTATACGCAATAATATGCGGTGTGTCGGTAATGGCCAGCTCCAGCGACACCGTGCCAGATGCCGCAATGGCCACGCGGCTAGCAGCAAATGCATCAAACTTTTCATCCGCATCGGTGATAACCAACGGGTTGATACCGCGGCCTGTAAAAAACTTTTCGATATAACCCTTAAGATGCGGCAATGTCGGGATAACAATCACCGCCTGATGGCGGTTGGTCAAAACGATGCCGGCTGTTTCCATGAATTTATCAAGCAAGCGGCTCAACTCGCTCATACGGCTGCCGGGTAACATGCACAAAACGGGCTGGTCAGGACGCAGGCCGTGGCGTTGACGAAAACGGTTTTCATCCCCACGCATGCCAACTTTTTCAACAACCGGATGGCCGACAAACGTGGCCTTTAGTCCATGTTCTTCAAAATACGGTGGTTCAAACGGCAACAGAGTCAAAATGTGGTCAAGAAACCCTGCCACCATTTTTGCCCGGCCCGGCCGCCATGCCCAGACACTAGGGGCAACGTAATGGGCGCAGCGGATGGCTTTGTTCTTTGACTTTACCTTGCGCAACACCCGAAAACAAAAATCAGGTGAGTCAATTGTAATAACCGCCACCGGTTTCAGGCGTAAAATCTCGCGGGCAGTTTGGCTTATACGACCCATAATCGACCACAGGCGCGGCAATACTTCGGCCAACCCCATGACAGAGAGTTCTTCCATTGGGAAAAGCGACGCCAGCCCCTGCGCCTGCATCTGCGCACCGCCCACACCGCTAAACGTTGCATCCGGATAACGAGCACGCAGGGCGCGGATAAGCCCCGCACCCAGATGATCACCCGAAGCTTCGCCAGCAATAATAAAAAAATGATGATTCATGACTGAAAGCCTATAACAAAAAGGCCAAGCTTGCTGGCCGTGCGCGCAAGATCATCGCGGTCAAGCAACAGCGACGCGCCCGCTTCAACTGCGATACCCGAAAGGCCTGCCATAGATGCCTGTGTTAATGTGCGCAGGCCAATGGTTGGCAGATCAAGGCGTTTATCCTGCTGTGGCTTGCAGGCCTTTACCAGTACACCACCACCACCCGCACGACGCAGCGTTCTGCACCGCTTGAGCAGCTGATCGGTACCCTCAATAGCCTCAACCGCCAAAACAATCCCCTGCTGCACAACAACAGCCTGCCCAATATCAAGCTGGCCAAGCGCTTTTGCGGCTTCGATGCCGCGCGTGATGTCGGCCATATCCTGTGCATTTGGCGTCTTGCCTGCGATCTGCCCAGAGGGTGCCAGCAGCGTTTGATCAATCATATGGGCGCCAACAACGGCAAAGCCCTCTTTTTCAAGTTCGCCCGCAACCGCACGCAACAGGTTGTCATCACCCAAGGCGCGTGTACCAAGACGCGCAAAAAGCTTGACCGTGCGCAGATCAGGCCGCAATTCGGATAGCGCTGGACGCCGCACGTGGCCCGCCATCACCAGTGTATCAGCGCCGCTTTTCTTGAGTATTTCAATTGCGCGGTCAGTGGCGCCCAAGCGTACCCATGCATCAGGTGAGAGGGATTTTTCAGCCTGACCCTCAAGCCCAAGCACAAAAACATCATTGCCCTGTGCACGCGCAACTTCGCGCAGCCGACGGGGAAGCGCCCCGCCGCCTGCAATAATGCCCAGACGGTTGATCCGCGGGGCTGACATATTTATGTGCCTGTTTTTGGCTGAAGGACGGAGCGGCCTTCTTTGGCGCGGATAAAATCAATCACGCGCATAACAACCGGCTCGGCTCCGAAATCATTGGCAACACTGTCGATGCGTTCGACCAGTGTGCCTTGATTATTAAACAGCTGTTTAAAGGCGCGCATAAGGTTTTGCACTTGTTCCTTGGTAAACCCGCGGCGTTCAAGCCCGATATAGTTAAGACCAGCCAGCTGCGCACGTTCGCCTTTGACCAGACCAAAGGGAATAACATCATGTTCAACGCCAGACATACCGCCGATCATGGCAAACGGACCTATGCGAACAAACTGATGCACGGCGGCAAGACCACCGATAATCGCAAAATCACCAACTTCGACATGGCCAGCCAGCGTGGCGTTGTTTGCCAAAATAACATTGCTGCCCACAACGCAATCATGCGCCACATGCGACGCCGTCATAAACAGGCAGTTATCGCCCACCACTGTTGCCATACGGTCTGCTGCCGTACCGGGGTTCATGGTGACGTGTTCGCGGATTTTGTTGTTCTTGCCAATCGTCAGGGTTGATGGCTCGCCCTTGTATTTCAGATCCTGCGGTGCGTGGCCAAGTGATGCAAAGGGCCAGACAATCGTGCCATCACCAATGGTGGTGTGGCCATCAACAGCAACATGTGATTTCAGCTCCACATTCTCGCCGATCACAACATTCGGACCGATCACGCAATACGGACCAATCTTGGCTGTTGGGGCGATTTTTGCGCCCTGTTCGATGACAGCGGTGGGATGTATCAGTGCAGACATTTATTGGTTCTCCATTCCATCCCATATTAGCAAAAGCCTGTAAACAGGCTCAAATCACGCTGTATAACAGAATATTTCAAGTTTTACAGGGATTCTCAGCCCTTTTTGGCTGTATCGTCCACGATCATCGCCGTCACGATAGCCTCGGCACAAAGCTCGCCCGCCACACGGGCCTCGCCCTTGAATTTCCACACGTTGCGGCGGTTTTGATGCCGCGTTACATGAATATGCAGGGCATCGCCGGGGGTTACAGGCTTGCGGAACTTGGCTTCATCAATCGCCATGAAATAGACCAGCTTGCCTTCAAGTTCTTTGCCACCTGAATGCACAACAAGGGCTGCCGCCGTCTGCGCCATCGCCTCGATGATCAAAACACCAGGCATAACAGGCGCGCCCGGGAAATGCCCAAGGAAAAAGTTTTCGTTGATGGTGACATTCTTAAGGCCAACAGCACTTTCGTTTGGCACGACATCCAGCAGACGGTCGAGCAGCAAAAACGGATAGCGGTGTGGCAGCATTTCCATGATACGCGTGGTATCGGCAACGAGAGTCGACATTATTTGGGCTCCTCCCCTTTACGGTCCGACATTTTTGAAAGCATGGCGACTTGTCGCATGTACTGTTTGATCGGCACGGCTGGCGTCCCCATTATCTCGGCGGCGGGGTCAATATCACGCATGATGCCAGATTGTGCGGCAATCTTGGCACCCGCACCAATTGAAAGATGTCCTGCAATACCTGCCTGACCACCGATCATCACAAAATCACCAAGGCGGGTAGAACCAGAAATGCCAGCCTGCGCGACAATCACACAGTTTCTGCCTGTTTGTACGTTATGACCGATCTGCACCAGATTATCGATGCGCGTACCCTGCCCGATAATGGTGTCTGGCCCCGCGCCGCGATCAACCGTGCTGTTGGCACCAATTTCGACGTAATCTTCGATAATCACGCGGCCAAGCTGGGGAACAGAAATAAATCCTGTTGAATCCATGGCAAAGCCAAACCAGGACGACCGATCACGGCACCCGGATAAATGCGTACTTTTTTGCCAATCAAGGCGTGGGTGACATAGGCATTTGCACCGATGTCGCTGCCCTCGCCGATTTCGACATTATCTGCAATCACTGTATGGGCGCCAATGCGGCAACCTGCGGCGATTTTAACGCCAGCACCAATGACTGCACCATGATCAATATAACAACCAGCACCAATCACCGCAGTGGCGTCAATCACCGAACTTGGGGCGCGAAAATCTGTAACGGCAGGCTGCGGATAAAACGCCTGCGCAGCCATTGCATAGGCACGATAAGGGTTTTTGGTAACAAGACAAACTGTCGAGGCCGGTGCAGCCGCAACCATTTCGGGCCGCACAAAACAGGCCCCCGCCTTGGTTTGTTTGAACACCGCCACGTATTTTTTGTTATCAAGAAAACCCAAATGATCTGACGTTGCGTCCTGCAGCGGTGCGACATCGGATATAAGCTTAGCCCCAGAAGCCGCATCGGCAAGCTCGGCGCCCGCCATCTCGGCAATCTGCGACAGGGTAAACGGCCCTGCTTTCTTGAAAAAACGTGGATCAGCCATATCGGGTTATCTTACCACTTGATCGGGATTTTTTTGGTGTTGGCGTTCAGGCGTTTGACGACCTCATCGGTCAGGTCAAGGCCGGGTTCAGCCAGCATAACTGCGTCTTGCGTGAAAACAGCTGAATAGCCTTTTTCCTTGGCAACCGCCGCGGTCTCTTTGGCGGCAGCGGCGCGCAGTTTATCAATCGAGTTGTTCAATGCATCATCAAGGGTTTTCTTGCGCTCTTGCACCAGCTTTTGCGCTGCAAAAACTTTTTCTTCAAAAGACATTTTGGCTTTTTTGAATTCTTCTTCGCTCATTTTGTCTTTTTGTTTGATAATTTCCTGCTCGGCTGTGCGCAGGGAGTCTTCTTCTTTTTTAACCTGCTTTTGGTATTCGCCACGCTTGCTTTCAAGTTCGGCGAAAATGCCTTTTGCAGCATCGGTTTCCTTCATCACGCGTGACATATCAATGACGCCAAAGGAAAGCGTTTCAGCTGCCTGTGCCGGTGCACCCGCAAGGAAAGCTGCCAGTACAACAGCGGTCATCAAGCGGGAAAAAGTACGTTTCATCTCTATCATCCTTTTGTTTAAGACTTAAAAACGGGTGCCGAAACTGAAGCGGAAGACTTCTTTTTCGTCAAATTCTTCATCAACCACTGGCACAGCAAGGTCTACACGAACCGGCCCCAGCGGAGAGCGCCAAGTGGCACCGCCACCAACCGACACGCGAAGGCCATCAGAGTCCTGAATGCCCACGCCGCTCTGGTCAAGGTCACTCAACACACCAAAGTCGCTGAACACATGGCCGCGCACACCCAGATCTTCTGGCAGGCCGCTTGGGAACGCCAATTCGACCGTACCACGATAGAATTGGTTACCACCAAGAGCGTCACCGGTGGCCGAGTCGCGTGGACCGATACCCGCGTCATCAAAGCCGCGCATGGTAGCACCACCAATATAGAAACGCTCATTGATGCGGACATCTTCATCGCCAAGGCCAAAGATATAACCCGCCTCGCCAAGCAAGCTGAGGATCCACTTGTCTACGATGGGGTGATAATAGTTACCGCCAACACGCGTGCGTAGATAACGCGCGTCGCCAGCAAGTCCAGCCACCTCGTTTTCAAGGCGCAGCTGGAAACCCTCGGTCGGGTCAAGCTTGCTGTTGGTGGCGTCATATACCAGCTTTTGCGAAACGGCCGAAGTTGCCCGCTTGCCTTCCTGCTGCTGAATGTAGATAGAAGCACCGGTCTGGACATTGGTGATCTCGTTGATCTCGTAACGATAGGCCAATGTTTGACGCAGTTTTTCCGACAGCGGATAGCCAAGGTTGAACCCGCCACCGGTACGGCGGCTGTCATACGAGCTTTCATCCTGCAAGTCGCGGGTGATATGGAACAGGTCAACACCCGCCGCCAGATCGCGCTTGAGGAAGTATGGCTCAAGGAAGCTGAAGTCAAACTCGTTACGTTCACCGGAAATGGTGGCAGCGAGTTCAAGTTTCTGACCTTTACCAAGGAAGTTACGCTCGCGGATGCGGAAATCACCGAGCGGACCGTCAGAGGTAGAGAAACCAGCACCCAGCGAAAGTTCGCCGGTGGATTTTTCAGCCACCTTAATATCAATGTTGGTTTTATCAGGGGTTGAGCCCTGCTGTGGCTTGATCTCGACGTTTTCAAAGAAGCCGAGGTCTTTGATGCGTTGCTCTGATTTCTTCAGCTTGGAGGTATTGAAGGGGTCGCCTTCAATCAGGTCCATCTCGCGACGGATAACTTCATCCAGTGTACGCACGTTGCCGCTGACGTTCACATTTTCAACGAAGCTTTTTTGACCTTCGTTAATGTTAAAACGGATATCGACCGTTTTTTTGTCGCGGTTGCGGGAAATTTCAGGGCGTACATCGATAAAG
>JBEIPH010000174.1:0-3873 GCA_040377115.1 Micavibrio sp.
GTGTCCGACGTTGTCGAGCGCCTACTGGCCAGAGTTAAAACGATCGATGGTAATAGCATGCATAATTTCGCGATAGCTGGGGTTGTCGGAGATATCTTCAAGACCAATACCAGCGCCCTCGCGTAGCGCCGTCGTGAAATTGCCATTCTGGCCGCCCGGCATACGCCAGCTGGCGACAAGGCTTGGTACACTGCGCGCGGCATTCTTGCGGGCCAGATAACTACGGCGCTCCATAACCACTTCCTTGCCGGCAGCGGTCTTGGCAACTTCTTCGGATAAATTTTCATGGCGCACAGCACCGACCAGATTGCGCTGCATCTGCTCAAGTGCCAAAGCATGACGCGGGTCTTCATTAACGGGAATGGTCAGCGCATTGAACAGTCGCGCCGTCACCTCGGTATCTGCGTTATAAAACGCTGGGTCGGTCGCACCACAATTGTTATTGCCGCCGTTGTCACGCGGGTCACAGAAATTCTGCTCAAAGCTTTCAGCCTGTTCGCGCACAGCCGCCGCTACGCCGTTTGCGGCAGGTGCGCCAAGCCTGTTGGAAGACTCCGCCACAAATTCATTTTGCCATGCCCGGCGCATAGAGCGTGAAAAGACGTTGGCACGGCCAAATCCACCAGCGCTTGATGCTGTTTGACAGGTCTGCTTGTTTACCGTTGCATCGGCCGAACGCGCTGCTTCGTGTGCGCGCACATCACGCTCAAGCGCACTTCTTGCCTGAAGCTGTGCGTCTTGTGCGGCGGCCAGCTCTTTGGCTTGTTCCATCTGCACGGTGTTGATCTGCTCAACTGCGTCTTGCATGCTGGGTCGCTGGTTATAATACCAAAAGGTTTCAAACCAATCGACCAGATCTTTTTCAGCTTGCTCTAGGCGCGAGAAAACGGCCTGCACCAGCGTATCAACCGCAGCACCAATGACGTTTTCAACCACACCAGCAGATACGACAAGTGCCGCATAGTAAGCACTCTCAATAGACCCAGCAGCCACCGCCGTTGACCCCACGATGTTGCAGGGAACCGAAGGCAAAACACCACAGCCGCATATTGTACCCGGCACGGGCGCCACCGGCACACCAGGGATAAGCGCAGCACTACACGTCTTGTTATTAGCCGACAGCGTCATATAACCGGCAATAAACGACACGATCAGAATTGACGCCGCGGCAAACCGCCCACCGCGGCCCTTGCGTGGTGTCTTCTTGTTTAGGAAATGGCGGCGCAAAAATGAAATCATCTTATTGGCCTCGATTCCGTTTGCGCGTTATGCGGACGGATTTCAGCAGCCTCGATACCAGTCTGGGCGGCGAGCATCAGAGCATAGCGGTCAAGCAGATCAAGATGGTCGTGCATCTGCATTACCTGAAACGCGCTTTGGATGACCAACTCGCGCTCGTTATTTTCAGGCGTGTCAATTTGCTCGACACTGTATTTGCCACTACGGAAGCGCTCGTTCATCATCACTTCCATCATCTCGTACTGACTGGGGTTATCAGACAGCATATCGGTTGGTATCCCTGCCGCCGTGCGCAAATCCGCCACGTGTTGGGAGGCACGACTGCCGGGTGCGCGGCGCGATACAGTGAAATAAAGCGCGTTGTGGATCGCCTGGCGTTTGGCGCGCATGGCCTCGCGCGCCATCATCGCCTCTGCACCTGCCGCGCTATCAACGGCACCCTCGGGAATATTCTCAGGAACTTTTGGCTCAGCCACGTTTGTAATCAGCGTATCGACAGCCTGCTTTGTTTCAGGATCTCTGAGGTCGATGGTATCTTTTGAAAAAACCTGACCGGTTACATCGATATCCGCATTCATGCGCGGTGTTGCCCCTGCACAAGCAGCGTTGCCGTTATTCTCGCTAGGGTCGCAATATTTCGTGGCGTAATCATTAAAGCGCACCGCGGTGTCTGCTGCAGCACCACCCCTTAAACTGCGCTCAGCAGCTTCGGCGGGTGCGGCACGGGCATAGGCACGGGCAACCGTATTGGCACGCATCAGGCCACCCGCCATCGTACCAGCAACGCAGACCTGCTGACCCGGGCGGTGCACACGTTCGGCTTCAATTTCCTGCTCGCTGCGCTGGCGGTCGGTGCGGGCCAATTCGTGGGCGTCTTCGTGCGTACTTAGGTTGACGGCTTGCGCCATATCAAGGGTGTTGATCTGCTCTGTTTGATCCTGCATGGCGGGACGCAATTGGTAAAACCAGAAGGTATCAAACCAGTCATCAAGATCTGTTGCGATGGTGTTAAACTCGGCCACGGCCTGCATACCAAAGGCCGTTGCAGCCAGCGCATAATTTGCGGTGATCAAACCAGTGGCCGCACCGACTTGTGTGACAACTTGCGCCGTGATGGCCGCAAACGAAGTGGCAACACCCGCAGGGACGACGCAAAGCTGGCAACCGCAGGCACCCGCTGCTGCCTCTACGGGGCAGGATGTTGCAACGCTCATGGCCATATAACCCGCCGTCAGCATGACAACGAAGGTCAGGGCAAGCAGTGCTTTTCTAAACGGGCCCGGCAGGCGCATTTATCCCCTCTTTGAACCGGTTTGAACCAGCTTCCAGTTTATCCCTTAAGTCTATCATATTTAGTTAAAATGTCAGATATTTCCAAAAGTATTAGGAAAATCATGTAGATGCCGATTTTAACCCCTGTTAATACCCCTCGGATTCGTTTTATTTGTCATATTGCTTAAACAGCCTCGCTATAGTAAGGTATTCCGCAAAAGGAAACCCCGATGCCCAAGGCTGCTACCCATTCAAAGCAAGTAAGCCCCCTGCTTGACGCTGTGCGTCAGGCGGCACTGATCCTTAAGGCGCGGGATACGGCTGCTTTTGACAAAACGGCCCGCTATCTGGGCGCCTATGCAAAAATGTGCGCCCAGCAAGGCCACGATGTAACCGCAAATCAGCTGGTCAGCGCGGCACTTGATACAGAAAAGTTTTTTGAGCAATTGCAGTCAGGCAAAGAGCAACAAAAATCTGCAATCGATCTTGATACCACCTATCGCCGCTTTTTAAAAAAGCCGCCACCCCCACCAGAAGAAAAAACAAAACGCCGCAGCCGTAAAGATGCCGTGTTCAATTTCAACAAGCAAAGCTACCCGCAAGCACCCCGTATGCTCGAAGCACTAAAGCGCGGCGATGAAAAAGCAGCAGCAAAAATTTTAAACAGGCTGCCCCCTGATAATCGCGGCTATCTGATCGATAAAGTTTTAGAGCAAGCACTCAAACAAAATCTGCCCGATGCCTGCCACTGGCTGATGGTGCGACAATGGGGTGACTATTGGCATTTCGATGGCAACATCAAAACCATCTGTCGTAAAGGCAGCCTTGAATGCCTGACCGCCGTCATGGACCTCGCCTCGCCTGCGGGCCTGCAAAAACTGGTTGAGCGCGGCGATGCTTTTAACTGGCTTGAAGCCAGCTTTGAGAATAAAGATGCGCGCGTGGCTACCTGGCTGATTGGGCACTTCCCGCCCAAACAATTGCCTGTATTTCGTCTGGTTGACGGCATGCTCAAAGCCCTGCGCGATGACAACGAAGAAGTCGCCATGATGCTGATCAAACAAGCCATCAAGCGTCGCCTGAAGCTTGATGATGACTGTGTCTGGCGTCTTGAAAATGAAATCCTGTCAAACCGTCACGAAAATTTTGGCGCATTATACACACGGTGGTTCAAGCAAACATTTGACCGTGCCCCAAATGGCTTGCTTAGCAAAGCGCTTGAATTCAACTGTGCAGGACTTGCTACCGCTATCATGCAAGCTGGCGGGGACAGCAACATCCTTCTTTTTGAAAAAGATCACGATAAACTTGCCGCTGCGCTTAGCAGTGTTGAAAGATGGCGCGACCTGCATGGGATAACAC
>JBEIPH010000070.1:0-5777 GCA_040377115.1 Micavibrio sp.
CCAAGAGAAAGCAAGTTTTTTATCTAAGATATTGTTTTATAAAGAATATTATACTTTGACAGAGCCATTTTTCAGATTATTATGCGGCCCATAGATTCTTTGATTTTCAATCTTTGGAGCAACATCATGAAACGCCCAAAAATTCCCAACCTGCGGATCCCTAAAAAATACCGTGATGGCAAGGTCTTGGCGGCGGTGATGACGGCACTTGAAACAGCGCGTGATGAAGCGCTTGCTATCGAAGATGTGCCAACGCGATTTGATGCGTTGGCGCGTCTTCAAAAAAAGATCAACAGCCAGCGTAACTATGTTTGGAGTTGCGTATACATTCGACAGAGCAAACAAGATGGAATGGTGGCCGCCACAGGGCTCGGCGGCGGCTTTGGGATGGCTATTATCGGCACCGCTTTGATGGCTCCCCCGCTTGTGATTGCAGCGATCCCCATTGCGGCTGTGCCTGTATTAACTGTGATTTACAACCCGTTGGCGGATAAACGAAACAAAAAGAAAGAAGCCCACCCGCTCGCTAGGCTCAATCAGCTTGGTGCACTTTTGTGCGAAGTGAACGCCTATTTACTGTCAACAGCTTTGGGTGACCCGTTGGCGTTGGTCGAAAAACCACGTTTCAAAAAACTTTGTGGCGACCATGCCCAACTGCGTGATGCATTAAGCGATGCCATCGTTAAAATGCGTACAGAAAAACCCGCAAATGGTCCCAATCTTGCGGCAGCGCTGTCTAAGCCGCGCATCCCCGCCCCGCCCAAGCGCTAATCACTTTACATAGACTTGTGCTGCGCGAATATACCGCACCCCAAAAACATTGGGTTTCTGTAGCTTTGCCGCTATAATTGGGCTATTCAATCCATACGGTTTTTCAGGTCCTGCAACGGGAAGGGTCCCCCCATGAAATTTACCATCAACCGCGCTGATATGCTTCGCTCGCTCAACCACGTGCACAGTGTGGTCGAACGCCGCAACACTATTCCGATTTTGGCCAACGTTTTGCTGCGCGCGGAAAAAGACTCGCTGTCGCTGACCACGACCGACATGGATCTTGAAATTGTCGAAAGCGTCGCCGCTTCCTCCAGCCAGCCCGGCACCACAACGGTACCTGCCCACACACTCTATGACATCGTGCGCAAACTGGCCGATGACAGCACGGTTGAAGTTTCCTCCGGTGCGAACGACACCACCCTTACTGTGAAGGCTGGCAAATCAACCTTCCGTCTGGGTTGCCTGCCAACCGAAGATTTCCCGCGCATGGGTGCGTCTGATAACTATCCCTATCAATTCACGCTGCCTGCGGCTGATCTGCGCACGTTGATTGATCGCACACGCTTTGCTATTTCCAGCGAAGAAACACGCTATTACCTCAACGGTATTTATCTGCACGCGGCAAACAGCGATGGTGTTGATGTGCTGCGCGCGGTTGCCACCGACGGCCACCGTTTGGCGCGTTTTGAAATGCCGCTGCCAAGCGGTGCCAAAGACATGCCCGGCGTGATTATCCCACGCAAGGCCATCAACGAAATCCGCAAGCTGATCGAAGAAGCGGGCGATTCAATCACGCTTAGCGTGTCTGACAACAAGCTGCGTTTTGCTTTTGATCACATCACCCTGACCACCAAGCTGATTGATGGCACGTTTCCAGACTATGAGCGTGTTATCCCGAAAAACAACGACAAGGTGCTGGAAATCAACCCCGCCCTGTTTGCACGCGCGGTTGACCGCGTGTCGACCATCTCATCGGAAAAATCACGCGCCATCAAACTGACGCTGGGTGCAAAAACCCTCACCCTGTCGGCCAATTCGCCTGACAGCGGTTCAGCGTCCGAGGAGCTTGAGATCCAGTTCAACGCTGGCCCGATGGAAATCGGTTTTAACTCGGCGTATTTGATGGATGTCGCCAAGCAGATCGAGGGCGAAGGCTGCCGTCTGTCGCTGTCTGATCCCGCTTCCCCCACCGTTATTCAGGATGTTAGCGATGCGTCATCGCTGTATGTTCTGATGCCGATGCGCGTTTAAAAGCATGTTTCGCAAGCTGTTTGCCACCTTGTTGTTGCTGGCGGCCCTAACCACGCAGGCCTATGCACAAGATTGCGGCGTGGCCGACCCTGACTGGCAGCTGTGTTCAACAGACAGTGACTGCGCGGCAACAACGAATGTTTGTGGTTTCCCCGCGTCTTATAACGCCAAACATCTCGAAGACGTGAAAAAGCGCAATGCCTGCATGGCGCCGATGGTTTCTTGTGCCGTGCCCCCAAAAGACGCCCCTGTATCCGAGGCCTATTGCAAAGAAGGCAGCTGCGCGTTGAAAGAAGCGGTTGCCGAAGGCCCTTGTGGTCGTTTTGATCTGGGTTGGCTGACCTGCGAGCAAGACAGCGATTGCACGCTGGTTAAAAACAGCTGTGGCGGCAGTGCGGCCTATCACAAAGATCACGCAGAAAAAGCCGCCAGCTATAACCAGTGCCTGACCAAACAGGTTGACTGCCGCGGCGCCCTGACAGACAGCGCCACCGCCAAAGCGGCCTGTGTCAAAAACACCTGCACGCTAGCAGAGTGATTTTATTAGAGGCTGTGTTTTCAAGGGGCATACGGCGCAGGGCGGCACCGCCAGCATAATTATAAATTGAAATCGCCGCCGGCCTTGCGGTCAAACGCCACTTTGCGTGGTGGCAGGTCCGGGTACAGGCTGGCATTTGCAATCGCACCACTGGCATAGGTCTTGCTGAAATCAATCATCAGCGTGGCAGGCTGCGGGAAGGGATTGTTGCGCACTTCGTCCGCTGTCACGTTCATCAGGTTCAGCGATACGTTGTGTTCGCGTGCCTTTTCATGCAGGCGGATATAGCCTGGCATTTCTTTGATGTCTTGCGGGCTCATATCAAGGAAGGTGTTGTTGACCGACAGCGAGATGCGCAAGTTGGGGTCAAATTTTGGCCCGCCGTTCACCGGATCAAACGCGGTCAGCATATCGACGATAAACGGGTTCAGGTTTTGTGGTGCGCGTTCTTTGACTTGTGCGACCTGATTAAAAAATCTGGCGCAGACGCGGTCAGCAAGACGATCAAAGTTATCGGCAATCTGGGTAAAGCCCTGATCGAGGATCGCCGCCTGTATGTCATGGCGTCTGGCATCCTCAAGGCCCTGATCGATCAGATCGCGCAGGCGATCACCAATCGGGCGGGAATCTTCGTTCGTGTTGTCGTTTGCAGACATGGGGCTCACGCTCAAAAACGGGTCAAATGATCAGATTTAAAAATATACAGGCGATGATCGAGTCGTTTCAATAATTAAATTCATAAATTTGGGCAAAATAGATAATAATATTACAAAAATAGAAAACCACAGTCCCAGCCGATCTTCTTTGTTTTTTATCTGGCGTCCTGATATTTCTAAATAATATGCCTCCTCGCGCCGAGTTTTTTGCCCTGTGACCCTTCTGCCCAAAACCCAGACATTGGCCCTGCACCACCTAACGCTCAGCCTGTTTCGCAGCCATGCGGCCGCACGCCTTGATCTGACGCGCAACAGGCAGGCGGCACAGATGGTGGTCCTGACCGGCCCCAACGGGGCGGGCAAAACCAATGTCCTTGAGGCGATCAGTTTGCTTACGCCGGGTCGCGGCCTGCGCCACGCCGAAGGCAGCGAAATTACCACCCGTGCCACACACGGTTTAGAAGGCTGGGCCGTGGCTGCCCTTTGCGAAAGACCCGATGGCCAGCAGGTGCGCCTTGGCACGGGGCTTGATGTCAAAAGTGGCCGCCGCCGTACCCGCATTGATGGTGCCGATGCCAAGGGCAGCAACGCCTTGGCCGAAGTTTTATCTGCCGTGTGGCTAACCCCGCAGATGGACCGTCTTTTTGCCGAAGGTATTTCAGCGCGCCGCCGTTTTTTTGACCGTCTTGTTTTTGCCTATGCGCCTGACCACGCGCCGCGCTTAAACCGCTTTGAAAAACTGCAGCGCGAAAGACTGGCCGTGCTAACCGGCGAAATGCGCGCGCCCGATGAAGGCTGGCTGCGCGCCCTTGAAAGCCAAATCGCAGGCGAGGCCGTGGCCATTGCCGCTGCCCGCCTGACCGTGGCCGAACGTCTGCGCGAGCACACTGAAATTTTGCAGCAACGCCAAGGCCTTTTTCCTGTGCCTGATATTGCCGTGCGCGGGGCTGCCGAAGATATGCTGATGACCATGCCCGCCGTTGATGCCGAGGAAAAATACGCCCTGTCACTGGCGCAATCGCGCGGTGAAGACCGTGCCTCTGGCCGCACCTTGTATGGCGTGCATCGCAGTGATCTGGTGGTGCGCTATGCCGCCAAGGATATTGCAGCAGATCAGGCATCAACGGGTGAGCAAAAAGCCCTGTTGCTGTCGCTCATCATCGCCCACGCCGATATGATGCGGGCGGAAAAAGGTTTTGTGCCTTTGTTGTTGCTGGATGAAGTCGCCGCCCATCTTGATGATGTACGGCGCGAACAGTTGTTTGATATTTTGCTGGGCCTTGGTGCGCAGGTGTTTTTAACAGGTACAGAAAACGCCATTTTCAACAGTTTAGAAGGCACCGCCTTGTTCTTTGATGTGCCCTCGGCCCCGACACCACCCAAAAGACGCGACGGTGCAGAACCCAAACGGGGACTGCATGTTGCCTGACCTTCCAAGCTTTGATGTGTTTATGCGCGGCGGCGGCTGGGCCTTTTTTGGCATACTCGGCGCGTTTTTTTCCGCCGGTTTTTATCTGGTCAACCAATATCTGCGCCAGCCCGGCCATTTGCTGGTGTTCTGGTCGCGGGTGTTAACCGCGCTGGCCTTGCTGCCGCTGATGTCGCACCTCGCCTTACCGACAGATCCTGCATTTTATATAGCGGTTTCCCTGACCGTTGTTTTTACCGTGCTTGGCGATATCCGCACGTTCAATGCCAGTGCGGTGCATGGCGCTGGTGTGGTCAGCCGCCTGATGCCACTGACGGTCTGGGGGTCGTTCCTTCTCTGGTTCTTGTTTGATCCCTCGTTGCTGGGGCGTTACGCACAAAACCCGCAAACGGCGCTTGGTATCTGTGCTGCTTTGCTTGGCTGCGTGTTTTTTGCCATGCGGCTTAATCGCTCTCCTGTGCATCGCGAAGTTTTTATCGAACTTTTACCAGCCCTGCTGGCCTATACCGCGACCACAGTGCTTAATAAATACGCCATGAACCACGGCCCGCTGATCGGCGCGGTGTTTGCCTATATGTTTGTGCAGTCGTCCTTGGCCGCTGTGCTGACAGGGTTTTACGCCCTGTGGCGGCTGCGCACACCAACCGCCCCCCGCATCACACCCGAACTGGCTGCGCGTGGTTTCTCACCCGCTTCTGCCCTGGCGGTGGCCAGTGTGATGATGTCGGCTGTGTGGATTGCGCATATGGTTTATAAAAACAGCGCCATGGCCTATGCCGCCAACCCGGCCTATATCGCCGCGCTTGGCCTGACAGCACCCGTGTTCATATCGCTTTACTATCGCCTGACGAACCACCGCGAGGAAGGTGATGTGATCTCGGGCTACGGCGTGGTTATCTGCGCCCTCGCGTTGGTTGTTTTTACGATTTAATTGCGGCGGGGCCGCGCTGGTCAACGCTTACGCGTTGCACAACTGCACTGCGCCGCGTATCACGACAGTAAAAAACCCCGCCGTTTAACGGGCGGGGTTTTTCATTGTGTGTGGCTTTAATCAGCCAATTCTAAAGTTCTTGCCAATCGTGCACTTGCCTTTTTGCAGGTGGATGTTCACGCGGTCCATGCAGTGGTC
>JBEIPH010000001.1:0-19931 GCA_040377115.1 Micavibrio sp.
GCACCCGTGCCAATCACATGGTCGGTATGGTGGCTGGTGACCAGCAAAATATTGTCAATTTTTGCCCAATCAACTGTGCCATCTGCCTTCTTGGGCATTTTGGCAACCATTTCCAGCGCCATGTCGATAATGGCCTGACCTTGGTATTCAAAGGCGTGTTCTTTGGGATAGGTCATCATGATGTTGCGCAGTTTTTCGCCCTTGTCGATCAGGGCTACTTTGTATTCCGCCTCAGGATTGTTTTTACCATCAAGGAAACGGCGGATAATGCTGTCTTCACCCTCATAGACAGGGTTTGGACCTTTCAGGCCGTGCATGGCCGAGTTAACCGCATCAATTGAAATTTCAGCGCAGAAACCGGGCACGAATTCTTTTTGCGCACCAATGTCACCCTTGCGTGACTGACGCGATGAAACAGCGTTGTGCACGGCAAAGTTGATACCATGATAAATCTGATCAAGCGGCATGCGCAGCATTGAGCCAATACCGGCAGCACTTGCAGCTGCGATATGGGTCATATGGTCAACCTTGTGTTTGTGCAGGCAGATACCCGTAGCATCGCCCGTGCCGACAAGTGCCACGTGTACTTCGTAGGCCACGGCGATACCGCGGATAACGTCCTTGCCGCCAATGCCAAGTTGCTGGGCCACGGCCAGAATGGGTGAAATGTTATCATCAGGGTGGGAATATTCAGCCGCCAGATAGGTGTCATCCTGATCGCGGAAACGCACGGCAACCGCATTCACAAACGCCGCCTCGCGCGGACCAAAAACTTCATCAGGGCGCAGGCCGTAAACCGTGGCCTTGCCAACACCGCGTGTGGCCAGCGCCTTGTCACGCGCAACCACAACCGGATGCTCGTTCACCGCCGCCATGGCAATTGCCGCGTTATCGATGATGCGGTTTTTAACCATGTCGACCACATCAGCATCCAGATCGCTGTCTTGCGTGTTATGCGCCAACAGCGCAAGTTTATAGGCCAGCTGATCTTCTTTTTTAAGATCGCCACTACGCTTTTCTGCTTTGACTGTGTGGATTTTCATGGTGATACGCTCCGAATAGAAAAAATGAACCTGTCTATTTATAGATGTTTAGCCAAAAGCTATAAAGGTTGATTAATTTTACGAAACACCCGTTCTTTTCTTAAAATGCCTTTGTTTGAAATATTCTACGATAGGTAAGTAAGAATCTTTACCAATAAAATTCTTAAATCTATCCAGCTGTGGAATTAAGTTCAGATCAATTATCTCTTGCTGAACTTTACTTACAGACTTGTCTTTAAATTTGTTCAATAGTAAATCTTCAGTCAATGCACCTACTGATAGAGATAAAACAATAGCGCGATCTGTTATCTCAATAAGGCTTTTGCGCGTTAATAAAAGTCTGTACATACAAATAATAAAA
The DNA here is from genome assembly GCA_040377115.1 of Micavibrio sp. GTDB lineage: Bacteria > Pseudomonadota > Alphaproteobacteria > Micavibrionales > UBA2020 > JAEXMB01. The sequence goes on from JBEIPH010000001.1 coordinate 1,405, forward strand.
ACAACAAATTCATCATCTGTTGTCACCTTTTGGCCTCGCTGCTGAAACTCATTCCACAGCCTGTCTCTTGCCGCAATTTCTGAATCGATTGCCGATAATGACGATATTAACTGCAAATGAATATGCATGATTGAAGAATAGTTTTCCGCCACAAAAACAATCTTATTAATATCATTTATAGGGAAAAGTATCTTCTCCCATCGCTCACTAAAAATCCCAAGCGATCCAAACTCACTTTTTCTAGTAGTTTCTACTTTAACCCAAAGAATATTATAAAATTCATCTCTCATAGATGAAATTTGACACTTCTGTCTTTCGTAAACAATTTTTTCACAAAATGAAGTGACTTCTTCAGCTATATCATCATGAAAGTATAGATGGTTTATTTTATGATTTAGCAAAGAAGAGAGAGTAATTTCATTAACATGAAAAAAATTTAAAATTGATTTACGTTGTTCACTAATCTTTTCTAGCGCGTCTTTTTTTCTTGCCAGCATATATGCAGCTACAGCACCAAAGAAAGCACTCCCAAACGGAACCAAATCTTTTAATTCAATCGCTGTATTAAATAACATCTGTATTATAAATCTGATTTACACGTTAAACCTGAACAGCATGATATCGCCGTCTTTGACGATGTATTCTTTACCTTCCTGACGCATTTTGCCGGCTTCTTTGGCAGCTTGTTCACCGCCCAGATTAAGGTAGTCGTTCATATCGATGGTTTCTGCACGAATAAATCCGCGTTCGAAATCGGTATGGATGGCGCCTGCTGCCTGTGGAGCCTTGGCATTGCGGCGCACTGTCCAGGCGCGGGCTTCTTTCGGGCCCACGGTAAAGAAGGTGATGAGGTCCAGCAGCTTATACCCTGCGCGGATCACGCGGTTAAGGCCCGGTTCGCTCAGCCCCATGGTGGAAAGGAATTCCATCTTTTCCTCGTCCGTATTTAGCTGGGCAATTTCAGCTTCAATCGCGGCACAGATCACAACGCATTCCGCACCTTCAGCCTTGGCCATTTCAGCCACGGCCTTGGTGTGTTTATTGCCGTTTTCAACATCGTTTTCCAGCACGTTGCAAACATACAAAACGGGTTTTGAGGTCAGCAACTGGAACTGACGGAAATATTTTTCCTCGTCATCATTGGCGCGCACAACGGTGCGGGCCACTTTGCCTTCGCGCAGAACTTCAAGGCATTTTTCCATGACGGTAACTTGCACAACGGCTTCTTTATCGCCGCCTTTGGCTTTTTTGCGAAGGGGTTCGATGCGTTTTTCAAGGCTTTCGAGGTCGGCGATCATCAATTCGGTATCAATAATCTCTTTGTCGCGAACAGGATCGGTTGATCCTTCGACGTGGGTAATATTTTCATCTTCAAAGCAACGCAAGACGTGCAGCACGGCATCGGTTTCGCGGATGTTGGCCAGAAACTGGTTGCCCAGCCCCTCGCCCTTGGAAGCCCCGCGCACTAGGCCTGCAATGTCCACAAATTCCAGCTGCGTCGGCACGATGGTGGCCGATTTGCCGATGCCTGCGATTTTTTGCAAACGCTCGTCCGGAACAGCCACGCGGCCCACGTTTGGCTCGATGGTGCAAAACGGATAGTTTGCCGCCTGCGCCGCTGCCGTTGCTGTCAGCGCATTAAACAAGGTCGATTTGCCAACGTTTGGCAGGCCAACAATACCGCAGTTAAATCCCATTTTTCTTTTCCTCTACACTACTCTCTGTTTTGTCTTTCTCGGCACGGGGCAAGGCCTGCGCCAGACGTGTCATCATTAATTCCAGTTTGCCTTCGGCAATCAGGGGCGCTTCACGCCCGATGGCCTCAAGCAAGATATCCAGCCACGCATCATCATCGCGCGTGAAATCGTTGAGCACATAACCGCTGACCATTTCAGGGCGTCCGGGGTGGCCGATACCAAGGCGCACGCGCCAGTAATCAGGCCCCAGATGCTGGTCAATCGACTTAATGCCATTATGACCGCCTGCCCCGCCGCCCTTTTTGGCGCGGCATTTGCCGGGCACAAGGTCAAGTTCGTCATAGAACACGACTATACGCTCTGTCGGGATTTTATAAAAGCTTGCTGCGGCCTGAACGCTTTCGCCAGAAAGGTTCATGAAGGTTTGCGGCTTGAGCGCGATGATTTTTTGATCGCCAAAAGCGCCGGTCGCTATTTCACCTTGAAACTTTTTCGACCAGCCCGAAAAAGAATGGCGGTGGACAATTGCGTCCACCGCCATAAATCCGAGATTGTGCCGGTTGCGCTGATATTTTTGGCCTGGATTTCCCAATCCTACGAAAAGCCACATATCCGGCGTACCTGTCACAAAAAGTCGTTACTTCTTCTTGGCATCCTTGGCAGGAGCAGCCTTGGCAGCAGCGGCAGCAGGCGCAGCAGCGGCAGCAGGTGCTGCAGCAGCAGGCTCTTCAGCTTTGGCAGCTGTTGGGGCAACGATAGTAATGACGGTTGTTTCTTCATCCAGAACAGGCTTAACGTCTTTTGGCAGTTTCAGATCAGCAATGCTGAGACCGCTACCAATTTCAAGACCTGTCAGGTCAATCATGAACTCTTCAGGAATGTCAGTTGCACGGCAGCTGACTTCGAGTTGGTGATAAACCAGGTTGATCACGCCACCTTTTACAACACCAGGAGCAGCTCTTTCGTTCGTGTAGTGAACAGGAACGGAAACAGTGATCACAGTTTTGTCGGAAACGCGCAGAAAGTCTGCGTGTTCTGGGCGGTCGGTAACTGGGTTGAGCTGCACGTCACGTGGCAGAACAAGGTGTTTCTTGCCATCAACTTCCAGATCGCACAGGTGCGTAAAGAAGTGTTTGGATTGCAGCGCCTTGATGATTTCTTTTTCACCGAGGCTTACCAGTACTGGTTCCTTGTTGTCACCATAGATGACAGCCGGGATTTTACCGGAACGACGAACTGCACGGGCGGCCCCCTTACCGGCCATCGCGCGTGCTTCCGCCGCGAGGTTGGTTTTGTTTTTGGACATTTTTTTATCCTTTAGTTTGGAGATTTCAATCACCCCCTGCTTCCTCATGAAGCAAGACGCGCCCTTCCAGCCTCCAGGGGTGCTGGTCGAGGGATGGCGGAATATAAGGTAAAAACGGCCGTAAAATCAAGCCGTTTATGTCATATTCTTGCCTTAAGCGGGCACAGCCGAAAAAAGCGAGGAAACCGAGCGTTCCTCGCTGATACGCAAAACAGCCTCACCCAACAGGGCTGAAGTTGTTAAGTATTTAATTTTTTTGCATTTTTTGACATTTTCAGGCGCGTTAATGCTGTCGGTAACCACCATTTCGGTCAATGGTGACTTTTCGATACGTTCAACCGCCGCACCGCTGAAAACCCCATGGGTTGCAATCGCCCTGACCGACGTCGCCCCTTGGGCCATCAGTGCCTGGGCGGCGTTGCAGATGGTGCCAGCGCTGTCGACCATATCGTCGATCAGCACACATTCCTTGCCCACGACATCGCCGATGACGTTCATCACCTCTGACACGCCGGCTTTTTCGCGGCGCTTGTCGATGATAGCCAGATCGCATTCAAGGCGATTGGCAAAGGCACGCGCCCTGACCACCCCGCCAACGTCAGGCGAAACAATGATCAGCGGACTGCTGCCTTTTGTTTTTTGGATATACGGCACAAACAGCGGCGTACCTGCAAACAGGTTATCAACCGGAATATCAAAGAAGCCTTGGATCTGACCTGCATGCAGGTCGATCGTCAAAACGCGGTCTGCACCCGCGGTGGTAATCAGGTTTGCCACCAGCTTGGCCGAAATGGGCGAACGCGGGCTGGTCTTGCGGTCCTGACGGGCATAACCGAAATAAGGCATAACAGCGGTAATGCGTTTGGCTGATCCGCGTTTGAGCGCGTCAATCATAATCAGCATTTCCATCATATGGTCGTTGGCAGGATAGGACGTTGACTGGATAACAAAGACATCTTCGCCGCGCACGTTATCAAGTATCTCGAGGAAGATTTCCTGATCAGCAAAGCGCTTCACGTTCACTTCAGTCAGTGGAATGCCCAGATAATTTGAAATTGCCTCGGCCAGCGGCTGGTTGCTTGTGCAGGAAATCAGTTTCATGTGTACACCCCTTATGACTTGCCGATTATTACCCTTTTGGCGCGGCAATGCCAATAACAGACATCTGCCGGCCGTAATCTTTTTCACCACGCAACGTCGCGCGGCGATAACTGTGGAAAGTCGCCTCGTCGCTAAGTGTGTCGCGCTTAAGGTCTTCGATCTCGCCAATCCCGATTTTATTCAGGCGGCTGACCACATAGCCCGGCAAATCAAACATCAAATGGCCCGGGCGACTGGCCGCGCGAAAAAAACGCTCGTTCAGCTTGTCTTCCGCGACAAAAGGTACCTTGAAAGCATCGCTGACCTCATAAGATTGCGGACCAATACAAGGGCCAATAGCTGCCACGATATCCGACTTTTTGGCACCAAGGCTTTCCATTTTGGCGACGGTTGATTCAAGAACGCCACCAATCGCACCCTTCCATCCGGCATGTGCCGCCCCCACAACTTTGCCTGATTTGTCGGCAAACAGGACGGGGACGCAATCAGCGGTTTTAACAGCCACCAGAATACCCGCCGTGTTGGTCACAAGCGCATCGCCTTCAGGCTGGTCGCCATCCCATGGTTTGGTTGCTATCAAAGCCTTGTCGCTGTGGATCTGTTTTAGCGTGACCAGCGGCGCCGGTTCACCTTCGCGGGTAAAAAATCCGTGCGTGATGCCGCTAATCTTGTCAAAGACCGACGCTGTCAGTTTTTTCATGGCGTATGTACCTCATCACTAAAACCCGCGGGATCAAGGTTGCTTGCCGCCGCACTTAACCCCAAAACCTTAAACAATACGCCCATATGATTGGGCGCGATCAGGCGTGACAAAGCTGCCTCTATTAACGACACATCTTCTGCGCCCGCGCGCAGGGCATTGGCACGCGTAGCAATGCCCAAGCGTGTTAAAAAGGCGCCTTGTGTACAGGGCCCATGAACACGCACACCACCGGCATCTTGTGCCGCGGTGACGCAAGCAGCAAAATCGACATGGGCGGTTATGTCGCGCTGCCCTGGTTTTTCAAGCACATCCGCATAGGTGTGTTTTTCAACCGCCTGCAGGGTATCGCCCAGACCTGATCTGTCGTGACCATAGTCAATAAACAATGCCGCACCACAACTTTGTTTCAGTCGCGCCGCAACCTCAGCCACCACACCAAGGCTGGCAGGGCTAACCTCGAAAATACTGTTGTCCGGGGCGGCCATAAAATCAGCAGGCATAAAATCCGACAGTTTTAATCCCGCGGGCAAAGCACGATGTGTAAAAAAGAACTTGGCACCATCAAAGCCAACACATCGCTCATGCCATTCGCCTTTCACTTTTTGTAACTGGTGGATTGGCAGGGCATCAAGAAATTCGTTGGCAACCACAAATGTCATCCCCTGCGGAACAGTGCGCAGGCTGTCATGCCAATGGGGGGTATAGGTGTTTAGTGCAATTGCCTGCTTTTCACGCAGGGTTGGGCTGGTTTCAACCAGATGTATCTGGATGGCATTTTTGAAATCAGGCCAGTTGGCCAATGTGCGCATGATATCGACCATCAGCGTGCCACGCCCAGGCCCCAGTTCGACAAGATTAACCTGATCCGGCTTACCAGCCTGCAGCCATAAGTCAGTCAACCACGCGGCGATCATTTCACCAAACATCTGGCTGATTTCAGGTGCTGTAATGAAATCACCTGCCGTGCCAAATACAGCAGCGCGTGCATAATACTCGCTGACACAGGCCTGCATATAATCAGCAACGCTGACAGGTCCGGCGTGCCCGATACGCTTGATCAGCGCAGCGGCAAAATCAGTCTCGGGCGCGTTAAGCGGCAAGGCTGTTTTTTCTGGCATAGCGTATCAACAATGCTCCGGTGGCAATCATGGGCAGACACAATATCTGACCCATCGAGAAATATTCCAGCATCAGCCCCACTTGCGGATCAGGCTCGCGCACAAATTCCACCACAAAGCGGGACAAACCATATCCGATCAGGAAAACGCCAAATAAGAAACCAGGCGCCCTGCGAATGGCTGGTTTTTTGGCCAGCACATAAAGCACGCCAAACAACAAAAGCCCTTCCAGCGCAGCTTCATACAATTGGCTGGGGTGACGTGGCAGGCCACCGCCATGCGGGAAAACCACGCCCCACGGAACAGTGGTAATCCGCCCAAACAGCTCGCCATTGATAAAGTTAGCCAGACGGCCAAAGAACAACCCGATCGGAACAACAGTGGCGATCAAGTCACCTACAAACAGCGGGTGAATTTTATGAAAGCGGGCATAGCCAATACAAGCCACCGCCACGCCCAGCAACCCACCATGGAAGGACATGCCCCCCTGCCAGATGAAGGGTATCTGCAGCGGATTTTCGATGTAATAAGGCAGGTTGTAAAACAGCACATAACCGATGCGCCCGCCAAGGATGACCCCCAGCACAATCCACGGCAGAATATTATCGGCATCTTCCGCTGTGGGCCGTGCGGGTCCGCCCGGCTGGCGGGCAATCCACATGGCGTATTTCCAGCCCCCCAGAAAGCCGGCCAGATAGGCCAAGGCGTACCAGCGGATCTGGATAGGCCCAAGACTGAGGGCCACAGGGTCAAAATCAGGAAAAGGCAGGGCCATGACGGTTTTTTAACGATTTTCTGTTTGTAATTTCAGAGTATTACACATTAACCTTGCTATGGCCATGCACCGCATGATAAGAAATGGCCAAGAATGAGGATATTATGAGAAGTAAAGACGCTAATTTCCGCTTCCTGAATGATCTGGCCAAAGTCATGACTGGCGCCATGGGATCGTTTAACGAGGTCCGTCAACAAATCCGCGGCATGGTTCGCGAGGGAATTGAACAGGTCATGGGCGAACTTGACCTTGTTACCCGCAGCGAATTTGAGCGCGTCGAAGCACTCGCCGAAAAAGCGCGCGAGCGTCAACTGGAACTTGAAAAGCGTCTGGCGAAACTTGAAGGCGGAAAATCTGCTTCTGCTGCACCTGCCAAAAAGAAAAAGGCGAAAAAGAAATGATCGCAGTTCCTTATGAATTACAGCAGGAAGACAGCGACCTTCTCGACCTGATCGAGGAACTCGCTGAAAACAAAAAATGGAAATGCGTGCGCGAAGACGCCGATTTCCTGACCCTGACCGTACCAGCACTGAACGGCACCTATGATATTTGCATGGAATGGCAAGAGGAATTCGCCAGCCTGCTGTTTGCTTGCTCTCTGCCAAGCGAAATCACCGATGCGAATTTCGAAGCCGCCTGCCGCGCGCTTGAGCAAATCAACCAGAACCTCTGGCTTGGTCACTTTGACCTGTCCAACAAAAACCGCTATCCCACCTTCCGCTACACCTTCTTGTTCCGCATGATCCCCAGCGGGATCGGCATTGATGTGGTGAACGATGTGATTGAAGTCGCCGTTGCCGAATGCAACCGCTTTTCGACAGTATTCCAGATGCTGCAAACCGGTGATGCCCGTCTGCAGGACAACATTTCTGCCGCTGTCTTTGAAACCGTGGGCGAAGCCTGATCATGCGCCTGTTGCTTGTCGGTGCCGGAAAAATGGGCAGCGCCCTGCTCCGCCGCTGGCAGGAACAATCAATTGCCGATGAAATTCTGGTTATCGACACCGCGCGCAACCTGAAATCCCCCAAAGATCTGCCCGCTGGTTTTGCACCTGACGTTGTCCTGCTGGCCGTCAAACCGCAAACCCTGCCGGATATTTTGGCCGACTACCGCCACTATGCCGATGATGGCGCGTTGTTTGTGTCCGTTGCTGCAGGCCGCACCACAGCTTTTTTCGAACAGCATCTGGGCAACACAGCAAAAGTCGTGCGCGCCATGCCCAACACGCCCGCCGCAATTGGCGAAGGTATCACCGGCGCTTTCGCCAACAAAAATGTCAGCATTGAACAACGCGCGATTGCAAACCAGCTCCTCAGCCCCGTGGGCGAGGTGATGTGGTTTGAAGACGAAAACCAGATGGATGCCGTCACAGCCCTTTCGGGCAGCGGCCCTGCCTATGTATTCTTGTTGATCGAGGCCATGACAGCCGCCGGCGTTGATCTGGGCCTTGATGCAGCCGTGTCTGCTAAACTGGCACGCCAGACAGTGATCGGCAGCGCCGCCCTTGCCAAGGCCGATGCCCATGTACCCACCGCCGTGCTGCGTGAAAGCGTTACCAGCCCCGGTGGCACCACCGCCGCTGCCCTTGATGTGCTGATGCAAGACAACAACGGCCTCAAAGCACTCATGCAAAAAGCACTTCGCGCGGCCACCGACCGCGCGAAGGAATTGAATAGCTAATTATTTAGAAGCTTACTTTCTGCAAGTAACCGTCAGTGTGCGGTTGCCAGCAGCATCTGTAACAGTTTGTTCAACGCGGGTTTCGCCCTGATTGCAGCCAAAGCCAGCGCCTTGCGTAGAGGCAGCAACTGGTCTTTTTCCAGCTTCGTTATAGTCGCTCTGAATTGTCATTGTACCCAGCGTCAGCAGGCTTGCAGCCGCGCTGATACCCATACCTGTCAGAATGCCTTTGTCTTGGCTGCGGCTTTGCTTGTGCTGAATGAAAGCACCCAAAAGCGGCACGACAAAATAGTTCAAAATACCCGTGCCAACAGACCCAATCAGTCCACCGATTGACGCGCCAATAAGAACAGGCGCAAGTGCACCGCCACTCAGCAACGCGGCAGCACCAGCACCGATACCTGCAGCAACACCGCATACACTGATTGAAGCAGCGAGACCTGAAAAATACTGTTTCATAGATGACATTATAAATTCTCCATTGTTTGATTTTTAAAAGCGCCTGAAATTAACATATTGATTTTAATTATGTCAATATTGATAATTCAAAGCAAAAACAATGGTATAAAAATGGCTACTTGCGCTCTTTTCCAAGGCCGCTCTTTTTGGCCAGATGGCTGCGCTTGGCTGCGTAATTGGGTGCAACCATGGGGTAATCCGCAGGCAGATCCCATTTCTCGCGGTATTCCTCGGGCGTCATGTTGTAGGTCGCCTTCAGATAGCGCTTCAGCATTTTCATCTTTTTGCCGTCTTCAAGGCAGATGATGTAATCGGGCATGATCGATTTGTTGATCGCCACGGCAGGTTCGCTGGCCTGTTGCGGTTTACCTTCGCGTCCCAGCCCCGCCAGCGCCTCGTGAACAAGACGTATCAGTGCGGGCAAATCATCGACCTTGTGGTTGGATGCATATCCGGCAACGATGGTAGCAGTTGGCTTCAACAGGTCTTTTTTACCGTTTTCTTCCATTGTCATTCTCCCGTTGCGGATTTTAAATGGCGTTGATCGGTGGCCAGCGTGACGTCAGCCGCGCGCAGATAAAACGGCACCGCTTCTGTATGCAAATCAGTCCTGATCAGCGCCAGACGCGCCAGATCAACCGCGGTTGGTTCATCCTTGACAAAAGTTGCCTGTGGCAATAACTCGCGCATTTTATGGGCGGCGTCGCCTGCAACAGCAATTGGGCCAATGTCCTTAAGCTGCTGCGACATTTCAGATGGTTTGATATTAACAGGCTCGTGGTTATCAAGGCGGAAGTAAAGCTCCTCCCGCCATGATTCAACAGCCACAAGTTGATGTTCAGATTGCGGCATGGTCGTGGCAAAAAAATCAAAGCTGCTGATCCCCACCAGCGGGCGATTGGCCGCCAGTGCAATGCCGCGCATGGCGGCAAGGCCAATACGGATACCCGTAAAACTGCCTGGCCCTGTGACGGCCACCATCAGATCAAGATCCTCATAGGCCAGATTGCTGGCAACGAGCATTTTATCGATCTGGGTCAGCAAAAAATTGCCTTGATCGCGGCTTTCAGGTGTTTGTGCCTCAGCCAGCACGGCCCCGTCCCTGACAAGTGCCAGAGAAAGGATTTGCGTTGCCGTGTTAACCGCCAGAGAAATCATCAAAGAACCTGACACACATCCTTGAATTCAAAACGCGGGCTGCGCGCAAAGGTTTTGGCAGGGTCGCCATAGCCAAGCGCACAGATGAAGTTGATTTTAAAACGACCATCAGGGAAAAATTCCGTGTTTAGTTTGTCGTTGTCAAATCCTGACATCGGGCCGCAATCAAGACCAAAGCCACGGGCCGTCATCATGAAATACGCGGCCTGCAGGGTTGAATTGCGAAACGCGGTGGTGTTGATCAGGTCATCATTACCGGCAAACCAGCTGCGCGCATCGGTATGCGGAAAAAGGAACGGCAGGTGATCGTAAAACTTGGTGTCTTGCGCAAAAAGGGCGACCACTGGGGCGGTCAGCGCCTTATCCACGTTACCGGGGGCAAGGCAGGGTTTCAGACGTGCCTTGGCGGCATCCGACTGCACAAAAACAATACGCAGCGGGCAGCAATTGGCACTGGTCGGGCCAAACTTCATAACATCATGGATTTTTTCCAACAAAGCGGCCTCAACCGGCTTATTTTGCCATGCATTTGCCGTACGGGCATTGCGAAAAAGCTGGTCGAAAGAGCTGTCTGGGATTATATTTCCGGTCATGGGTAGCTTTCCTTTTGTAAGATCAAATCGCCATGAATATACACCATTGGCTCACTTCGTCCAGTCGCGCTGGCTGGCGGCGTTGTTATTGCTGGTAATTTTCTGTTTTTGTTTTTCTATAACTTCCGCTTTTGCCGCAAAACAAACAGACATGAACGGCGTTGTTATTCTGGCCTATCAGCGCATTGGCGAAAACAGTGGCAGCGGCGCAAGCCTTTCGCTTGAAAACTTTAAAACACATCTGCGCGAATTACAGGGTGGCGATTACACCGTCATTTCACTTGTTGATGCGATCGATGCCATCAAAAATAATAAACAGCTGCCACACAAACCCGTGGTGATCACTTTTGACGGTGCCTATAAAGACACTTTCAAAAACGCGCTGCCCCTGCTTGATGAAGCCGACTATCCCTATACTTTTTTTTATGCAGCCGACATGCACGATGGCCCTGATCCGGCGCTGATAAGCTGGGGTGATCTTAAATCACTTTCAGAACGCAACAATGTCGAACTTGGCATTTTACCGGCGCAGTACACATCACTTGCGACAATCGAGAATGAAAAAGCGGCAGCGCTCATCAACAAAGCCGTGGGCAGATACGAAGAAACCTTTGCCAAAAAGCCCCGTTTCTTTGCCCTGCCCTATGGCGAATATTCCGCCAGCCTGAAAAAAATGCTTGCTGGTTATGGCTTTGGTGCTGTTTTGGGCCAACAGGCAGGGGTTTTACACGCCCAATCCGATTTTGCATCCCTGCCGCGTTTTACCATGACCGATGAAGCCGGCAGCATCGACCGCTTCAGGCTGGCGGCGGGGGCTTTGCCATTACCGCTGCACGAAATTATTCCTGATAATCCCGTCATCACTGATAATCCGCCGATGGTTGGTTTTAGCGTACCGCGTGAAATCGGTGCCGCAAAAAAACTGTCTTGCTTTATGTCGGGCCACGGCAAACTTGACATCAAGTATGTAACAGCCGAACGCGTAGAAATCCGCCCGCCCTTCCCGCTTGAAAGTCGCCGTACGCGTATTAATTGCACGGTACCTTTGGCAAATGCGCCCGAGGTTGACGGTGCTGAACCTGTCTATCACTGGGCCGGATTTATTTTTATCAACCCGCAAGCACTTGATGATGCGCCATTAAGCGATGATAGCGGTTTCGAATAACCATAACCGCACTTGGCAGCGCAACGCCGATACCCTATATTTCAACTGCAGATAAAACCAACAGCACAGGAGATTTCTGATGGCTTTCGAACTCAAACCCCTTCCCTATGCCCATGATGCAATGGCGCCGTATATTTCGGCCACCACCTTTGAATTGCACCATGGCAAACACCTCAAAGCCTATGTCGACAAGGCCAATGAATTGTCACAAGGCACCAACCTTGGCGACCTGCCGCTTGATCAAGCCGTGCTGGAAGCCCACAAAAAAGGCCCAGGCCCCTTGTTTAACAACATCGGCCAGATCTATAACCACGTTATTTTCTGGGACAGCATGAAAGCCAAAGGCGGCGGTGCCGTTCCAGGCTCGCTTGAAAAGAAAATCAACGAAAGCTTTGAAAGCGTCGAAGGCTTCCGCAAGAAGTTTATCGATACCGGCCTGTCACAATTTGGCAGCGGCTGGGTATGGCTGGCGGCTGACAAGCAAGGCAAACTTGAAATCCTCAAAAACGCCAACGGCGAGTCACCCGTGCTTGATGGCAAAACACCCCTGATCGGCTGCGACGTCTGGGAGCACGCCTATTACGTTGATTATCAAAACCGCCGCGCCGATTACCTCAAGGCCTTCGTTGAAAACCTGATCAACTGGGAATTCGCCGAGGCACGCCTTGGCCTTGCAGTAAGCAAAGCGGCCTAAATCTTTCTCTACCAAGAAAAAAGCCCGGGATAATTTCCCGGGCTTTTTTTGTTAGGCAGCTACTTCGGCTTGCGGTGCGCGTGGCAGGCGCATGTACATCAGCATCGGAGAAGCAATGTAGATTGAGGAATAAACCCCAATGACGATGCCAATCAACAGGGCATAGGTAAAGCCCTGAATAACCGCACCACCAAAAATGGCCAAGGCGATGAGAGAGAAGATCGTCGTCATCCCCGTCAGCAAGGTGCGTGACAGTGTTTCGTTCACCGCCATGTTCAGCAGGTCAGACAATGGTGTTTTGCGGTATTTACGCAGCAATTCGCGGATACGGTCAAAAACAACAACCGTGTCGTTGATTGAATAACCCGCCACCAGCAAAACGGCAGCCACGGTTGAAAGATCAAATTCCATACCGGTCAGAATAAAGAACAGCAGCGTCGCCGCAACGTCATGCACCAGCGACAGCAACGCCGTGATGCCGAATTGCCATTCATACCGTGCCCAGACATAAAGCATGATGCCCAGCATCGAATAAACGAAGGCGTAAATACCGGTTTTGATCAGCTCTTTACCCACCTGCGGGCCAACATATTCCGAGCGGCGGAATTCAACCTGACCACCCAGCTTTTCGTTAACCTTGTCTTGCATGGCCTTTTGCGCGGCCGTGTTGGCTTCCTCGCCCGGGATCTTGATCATAACTTCCGAAGCACCGAATTCCTGAATCGAAATGGCGCGCTCGCTGATGTCATCCAGCGCTTCACGCATCTGCTCAACCGTCATGCCCGCTGGCTTGGTGATTTCCATCATCACACCGCCAGTGAAATCGATACCAAGGTTCAGCCCCTTGGTGAACAACAGCACGATTGTGGCCAGAACCATCAGGGTTGAAAGGCCAAGGCACAGCTTGTGCGCACTCATAAAGTTAATCGAGGTTTTATCCTTGATCATCTTGAACAGTTTCATGGCGAAAGCCCCTTACAGATTAAGCGTTGTTGGTTTGGTCTGGCGCAGCCATGCAATAACCATCAGGCGCGTCAGCATAATGGCCGAGAACATGGAGGTCACGATACCAATGCTCATGGAAACGGCAAATCCCTTGACCGGACCCGTCCCGAAAGAGAACAAGATCAACGCCACAATCAGCGTCGTCAGGTTTGAGTCGATAATCGTGTTCATCGCCAGTTTATACCCCGTATCAACCGATGACAGGATACTGCGGCCCATACGCAGCTCGTCCCGGATACGTTCATAAATCAGCACGTTGGCGTCAACCGCCATACCAATCGTCAAAACGATACCAGCAATACCGGGCAGCGTCAGCGTGGCCCCCATCAGTGACATGATGGCAAAAATAAAGGTCACGTTAAAAATCAGCGCGATGTTCGCAAACACGCCAAAAAGCCCGTAGGTAATAAACATGAACAAGACGACCATGCCAAAAGCAACCAGCGAAGCAGTCTTGCCCGAAGATACCGAGTCAGAACCAAGCGATGGCCCAACGCTACGTTCCTCAACCACCTCAAGCGGCGCAGGCAAGGCACCGGCACGCAGCAGCAGCGCAAGGTCGGTTGCTTCTTTTACAGTAAAATCACCACTGATCTGGCCACTACCACCACAAATGGCGTCCTGAATAACCGGCGCGCTAATGACTTCCTCGTCAAGGACGATGGCAAAAGGCTTGCCGATGTTATCCCGCGTCACATCACAGAATTTTTTTGCGCCAATCGAGTTAAAACGGAAGGAAACGATGGGCATGTTACGGTCAAAACCCGGTTGGCTATCAACCAGCATATCGCCGCTAACCATGATTTTCTTTTTGATGGTCACACTGCCGCCAGCGCCATTGGCGTTGTCTTTTAATGGCAGGGTGCGCGACAGCGGGCCCGCGCGCAGGCCATCATCCAGCAAATGGAAAGTCATCTTGGCGGTACGGCCCAGCAATTCCTTGATACGCGCAGGATCATCAATGCCCGGCAGCTGCACAACGATACGGTCAGCACCTTGGCGCTGAATAACCGGCTCGCGTGTGCCGCTTTCATCCACACGGCGGCGCACGATTTCAATCGACTGGCCGATAACCTGGCTTTGGATATCACGCACACCCTGCTCATTTAGGCTTGCGGTGCTGCGGCCATCATCGGCGATTTCAACAACTGAATTTGTTTCCAGACCACGCAGGATCTTATAGGCCTCGTCACGGTCTTTAGCCACTTCGCGCAACGTCAGGGCAATGCCCTCGCGCGTAATTGCAAGATCCGTGTAACCGATGTTTGCCTTGCGCAGTTCAGCACGCGCCGCATCCGCCATGGCCTCAAAACGGTCAGCCAGAACCGTTTTTGTATCCACCTGTAACAAAAGGTGGGAGCCGCCCTGCAAATCAAGCCCGAGGTTGATCGCCTTTTGCGGGAACCAGCCCGGCATATTGGTGGCGATCGTCGTGCGTGTCTGCTCGCTGAGCAGGTTAGGCACGGAATAGGCCACCCCCATCAGGGTCAGCAACAGGGTAAGGATTATTTTCCATTTTTGGATATGGAGCATGGTGACTTCCTATTTAATCAGCTAATTCAGGCTGCTTTTTTGGTCAGAATGGTATGGCGCACGACAGAAACTTCAACGCCGCTGGCAATTTCCAGGATGACTTCGTCTTCACCCACCAGCTTGACCACCTTGCCAACAATACCGCCGCCTGTGATCACGCGATCACCTTTGGCAAGCGAGTTCAGCATGGCACGGTGTTCGGTCATGCGTTTGTTCTGCGGGCGGATCACCATAATGTAAAAAACAAACAGAATGAGGATCAGGGGCATGATCGACATCAGGAAGCTGGGCGATGATGCGGCAGCTGTGGTTGCTGCTTCGGTTGCTTCCTGTGCAAAGGCGGGGGTAATGAACATGTTGCGTTGCTCCGACAGACTCGTTAAGGATTGATAGAGGCCTATATTGCTTGAAAAGAAAGCAAAAACAAGGCACAGGCGCTTTTTCAGTTTTCTTGAAGTTAAATCAGAGAAAAACGACATACAGTCATGAAAAAAATCAAAACATTGCTTTACAGCCTTTTGGGGTTATTTGCGGTTTTAGCGATTATATTCAGCGCGATAAAAGTTTATTTTCATCCATTACTTGAGCATTCATTAAGCCGTGCAAATGTTGGAAATTTTTCACTCGCCGACGCAAAACTGACGCATAAATCAATACTTCTGAAAACACTCGCGCTGAATGATCACTCAATAACAATCGACAGCGTCACGGTTCACTACACCCCAGTTACCCTTTTTAAATCCCGATCGGCGGACCTGATTGAGATCGATGGGGTTACGATCTCTCAAAAATCAGAAGCATCTTCAGACAGCAACTTTGATATTGCCGCCATCACCGCACAGCTGCGCGGCCTTAATCTTTTTAGCCGCGAAGTTGTTATTAAAAATGGACGCATGACATCGCCACCCCTGTCTTTTGAAGGACGAGCCCTTAACGAGAACGGGACCTATCTGGTTACCGGCACGGTTACAGACATAGAAAAACCCCAAGAACCCCTCGCCGTTATTGATGGTGACCTGTCCACCCTGACAGGGGCAGCAAAACTGAAAGCAGGACTTAACAATTTCAGCTTCAATCAGGGCGGTGTGGAAATACGCCGTCTTTCTGGCGATGTCACACTTGATTTGTCCGCCGAGGGCAAGCTTGGCGCCAAGGGTACATTTGCAGCGGGCCTGATGACAGCAGGCGAGCAGAATTTCGAAGATCTGAGTCTGACGTTTTCTGACGAGCCTGCAGCAAGCATCCCTACCCTCAATATTGATTTGTCTGGCCGCCTGAAATCTGCAGACAAATCGTCTGTCAGTGCCAAGGCCCAAGTTTCCTACAACGCGCCCGAACAGAAAATCGGCGTTCGTCTTTTGGATGCCAGCTTCCCCGTCAACGGCATCAAGATGACCAAGCCTACGGCGGATATTGCCATTTACGGCCTTCAAACTGCTGAAGGCAACTTGCAGATAGAAAAAATAGAAAGCACCGCCACACCTCCTCTATTCACGCCTTTAAATGTAAAAGCATCGATGCATTCGCTTTCCAGCCAGAAAGACGCGCTTGGCATCAAATTTGATGTCACCGGGCAAAACGGCGCACTTGCTATCAGCGGCAGCGGTCGCCATGACCTTGCCGGCAACAAAGGATCAATGAAAATTTCTCTGGCACCGCTGGCTCTTAAGCCAGGCGTCTATGATCTCAAAGATTTCATACCGGTTAGCACAAAATACGTCAGCGATACCGAAGGACAGATTGCGGCCACAGCCAATCTGTCTTGGTCAAAAAATGAAAAAGGCTGGCGGCTGAATGATCAAAAGGGCAGTCTTTTGCTGCGCGATCTCGGGGCAACCTATGGCGGTTTTCCTGCCAAGGGCATCAATGGCGTTATTGATATAGACAGCCTGATGCCAGTGACCTTCAAAGACCAGCAAGTCGCCCTTGGCGCCTTTACAGCCGGCTTGCCCTTGCAAAACGGCTTGTTCACCTTTGGCTTGGACAAGCAAAAAAACTTTAGCCTGACAAACGGACGTATGGAAATGGCAAAAGGTGTCGTTACCATCGATCCCTTCACGCTTAATCTTGATCAACGCCAAGGCAATATCACGCTGGCTGCCGCCAGCCTTGACCTTGAAGAACTGTTTAAAATGTCTCCGCTTGAAGGCCTGAGCGCCACCGGCAAGGTATCCGGACGCCTGCCTTTACGCGTTGATAGTGCTGACATTTTCCTTGAAGGCGGCGTTCTTGAAAGCGATGGCTCCGGTTTTTTAAAATATAGTCCGCAGGAAATGCCTGCATTCCTTCGTGACAACACCAGCCAGCACATTATCGATCTTAAAACCGCACTGGCCGGTTTTGCTTATGATACGCTGCGACTGACAATGGACGGTAATTTGCTTAAAGAACAGAAAATCGGTCTTTCTCTTGGCGGTAAAAACCCTCTTTTTTATGAAGGGCATCCGGTCAAGTTCAATATAAATGTGGAAGGTCCCCTGCAGAGTATCGTAAAATATGCACCGGGGAGCTCCAGCATTCCGGACAACATCCAAAAGAAGCTGGAAGAATTCGAGGAAAAAAATGCAACAGCCAACAATCCTTAAAAGTCTTTTTGTTTTCGCCGTACTGGCGATGGCAGCCTGCACACCAACCGTCAAAATGCAGGC
This sequence comes from Micavibrio sp., assembly GCA_040377115.1. Lineage (GTDB taxonomy): Bacteria > Pseudomonadota > Alphaproteobacteria > Micavibrionales > UBA2020 > JAEXMB01. The sequence goes on from JBEIPH010000001.1 coordinate 19,040, forward strand.
GCCTGATAAGCCCATCGAAATCAACATGAACATCAAGATCGAGCAGGAAGTGCGCGTGAGGGTCGAAAAAGATCTTGATGCCGCCTTTGCCGAAGACCCCGCCCTTTTTGGCGTGAAATAAGATTTAACAGGGAGAACCCGAAACCATGATGATTAAACAGATGATCCTTAAAGGCTTGCTGACAGTGACTGCACTGGTGATGAGCGGCGCGATTGCTTTTGCTGCCCTGACAGTGGACGCTGCAAAACAACAAGGACTGGTTGGCGAACGTCCAGACGGGATGCTGGGCATCGTTGTCAGTGGCAACCCCGAGGTAGGCTCGCTGGTTGACACAACCAACGCCGAACGTCTGGCACGCTATCAGGCGATTGCCGCCAAAAACGGCACCGAGCTTGAACAGGTCAAAGCGCTGGCAGGTAAAAAGCTGATCGAGTCAGCCTCAAGCGGCCAGTATTACATGACCGCTGCAGGCAGCTGGCAAAAGAAATAATCCCTTAAGGATAATCGCAGCTATCAGACGTCACGCTGATAAACGAACGCTCGCCGGCAGCGACAGTGAAGCGATGTTCCTTGTTACCCAAAACCATGGCGTGCTGGATAGGCAACAGGCCTTCTTTCACGGTTTCTTTGCCGCCGATTTCAATGAACTTGATCTTCACGGGCTTGCCGGGGTCATACCATGCCTCGGGGCTGCCAGTGGTGCCGATGGCTGATTTGCCCTCGCCAGTAACCGTGATAGCGCCATTGCCAAACGCAACTGTTCCGTGTGGACCGCTGTAGACGGGTGTTTTCACCACAAAACGCTTGGCTGCTGCCGCTGTGCAGTTCTTGGGTGGGCTGGCCTGATCAATAATGAATGACAGACGCGCAGGTTTGATACCTGCATCAAGA
>JBEIPH010000222.1:0-3094 GCA_040377115.1 Micavibrio sp.
CAATAGGCGGTGGTGCGTTTTTTAAGGTGCGTGCCGTTTTCGTCCATATGCTGGATGCTGCCACAGGCGAGGGAGAGGCTGTCGTCCTTTGATAAGGTCGCCAGCAAGGGCAGGCTATAACCAGCTGTCAGTTGGTCATGTGATCCAAGCAAGCTGAAATAGGGCGTTGTACAATCGGCCAGCGCCATTTTCATGTTTTCAAAGGCACCCAGATTTTTCGGCTGCTTAATGTGGCGGACCTGTTGCGGATAGCGCGCAGCGTAGTCAGCACAGATCTCGCTGCTGCCATCTGTTGACGCGTTATCATAGAGCGCGATTGTGCCAGCCTCAGACAGGCAGGATTCAATCGTCGATGCCAGATACTTGGCATCGTTGTAAACGGGGATGACGATTGTCAGCTGTTTAAGCAGATCATGCATAGCTGTGCATCAAATCCTTTTGAGGTAGCCGTCCGGTGCATTGGTCAACATCAGCTTGTCAATTCGGGGGTGATCAATGGCGAGTTTGAGAGGGGTGCCATCCAACCCTTTGCGTCCCTGTGTCTTGAGAATATCAAGGTAGGCATGCACAGCTGTTTTAGGGCTGTTGCCTGGGCTCCAGGGTCTACCGGCAGAAGCCTCTGCGGGCAGATCTTCGACAATGCTGTCAAAGGCAACGATATAGCTGCCTGAGGTAACAAACGGTGCATAAAGCTCAAGTTCGCGCAAAACATGTTCATGTGTGTGGTTTGAATCAAGGAAAATCAAAACCTTTTTGGCGCGGGCAGCATGTTCGCGAACTTGCGACATTATATCATCCGCAAGGCACGAGCCTTGGATCATATCAATTCTGTTGGCCATGGGGTGGCTTTCAATGGCTGCGCGGTTGTGGCTGCGGATATCAATATCGATGCCCAACACGCGACGTTTTGGCTTGGCGGGGTCGAGCACATCTTTCTTGTCGAGTGCTTCACAGTAGTCGACAAGCGCCAGCATCGCTGCACTCATGATGAGGGAGCCGCCATGGGCAATGCCTGTTTCAATGATCAAATCAGGTTTCACTTCCCAAATCAGTTCTTGGGCAGCGATCATGTCGATCGGTGTCTGGATGATGGGGCGACCCAGAAAGTCAAAGTTATACATGTAACGGTGGGTGAATGCCTGATGCATCCAGTTTAGGGAGAGGTCACGCCATGGCTTGTCAGTGGTGTAAGAATTGATTGTCTGCTGGCGCTCGTTTTCAAAATCGAGAATTGGTTGGGGTTTTGTGGCGTTCATGGCTGTCTCCTATCTGGTCAAAGCTGGCAGGTCAACCAGCAGGGTGTTTTGTGCAGGCGGGAATTCGTGCCGCAGGCGCGTGGTGTCAATTGTCGGAAAAATGCGTGGCGCTGTTGTCTTGCCACTGAAATTAACGCTATATCCAGAAGCGGTCAGAACGTCAGTGATCTGGCGATTGCTGATTGGCTGCCCGCTGGCGACATTATAAATGCGCTGCTTGCCCGAGGTGGCAATTGCGGCCAATAAGCGTGTGACGTCGCGGATAGAAATATAATCCTTGGCACTATCAGCATGATCATCAATGGTGACGCTTTTGGTGCGATGCAGGCTTGCCGTTACAGACCCTAGAAAAGAGCCTTCGCTCATCCCCTCGCCGTAAACATTCGACAGGCGGGCAATACGCACGCTTGAGCGAGTGTCGCTGAGGCATAGCGACTCTCCCAGAAGCTTGCTGTAATCATAGGTTGTATCGCCAGATACCTGCATTGGTATGGCCATGTCTTCTTTGGCGGTGTCATTGGCAGAAAGCCCGCGGTAAACACGTGTGCTTGACAGATAAAGGAACGATTCAAAGCTGGCTTGTTGCAAGAAACGGCTTGCAAGCCCTGCATGGGCTTCGACTGTCCCAAGTGGTTTTTGGCGGTAATCGCCTGTCAGGCCAATCGCATAAATCACATGACCCTGATTGCCGCTGCTGGATAGAATATCTTCACGCACGGGTGTGCGTACTTCGTGGCCAGCAGCCTTGAGTGTGGCTGTCAGATGGCGTCCAATAAAACCGCTGCTGCCAAGAATGGTGAAAATCATTCACGCCAGCCTTTAAGCTGCAGAGGGTTGCCTGCCTGAATGCTGTAGGCTGGGATTTCGCCGCGCACAAGTGACATCGCACCGATGACACAACCTTTGCGAAGAATGGCGCCATCCAGAATAACGCAGCCCGCCCCAATCCAAACGTCATCTTCAATAATAATGCCGCCCTTGCTGAGTGCAAAGCGCTGGGCGCGGATCAGTTCATCTTTGCGTGCATAGGCATGGTTGACAGGCGCAAGGACGCAGTTGGCGGCCATGGCAACATCGTTACCAATGTTGATGCCATTTCCAGTATAGAAAACACAGCCGCTGTTGATGGTGGTGCGAGCACCGATGGTGATATTGCCGCTGCCACCTGCGGGTTTGAATTTGACAAAGCTGTCAATCACGCTATCCGCGCCGATCGTATAGGTCGTGCCGCGTGTGCTGGCTTCAAGATCAGCCAATGGCGAGATGCGCGCTGTTGGGTCAGCCATCAGCGACATCAGAAAATCTCCAGTTTTGGTACGGCAACAACAAATTTACCGCCCCATGCGCGGCAGTCAGATAGTTGTTTTTCGATTTCGTTGCGGATATTCCAGGGGAATATCACGATGTAGTCAGGTTTTTGTTCGGCCAAGGCCGCGGGCGGCAGAATGGGTACATGGCTGCCGGGCAGGAATTTGCCTTGTTTGTGCGGGGAGAGGTCGCAGACAAAATCAATCAGGCCCGCTTTGATGCCGCAGTAATTAAGCAAGGTGTTACCCTTGGCCGCTGCGCCATAGGCGGCAACACGTTTGCCTTCCTTGCGTGCGGTTGTCAGGAAGTGCATGAAATCAAGACGGACCTGATCAACCTTGTTTTGAAAACCGGTATAAAACGCAAGCGAGAGCATACCTGCCGCCGTTTCCTTTGCAAGAACAGCTGCTACATTGTCTGTGGTGGCGTGGTTTGCATCGGCGTGCGTAACGTATACGCGCAAGGAACCGCCATGGGTCGGGATTTCCTCGACATCAAAAACCTTCAGGCCTGTTGCCTGCATAATCTGG
>JBEIPH010000063.1:0-6210 GCA_040377115.1 Micavibrio sp.
AAAGGGTTTATGTCGGGCGATCTTTCAACCGTGATGTCGCCACGCACGGTCATCAACTGGGCTGAAAACGCGCAGATCATGGGTGATCTTGATACTGCATTCTCGCTGTCGTTCCTTAACAAGTGCGACGACCTTGAAAAAGCAGTGGTGCGCGAATACTATCAGCGTTGTTTTGACCGCACCCCCGCCTGACGGGAATAAAAATGGCTGATAGCCACGACCCAATTGATGTTTTCAAACAAGCCACGCAGGCAACCGCGCGGGCATTGTCGGGTCGTGAGGAAGTCGAAGTCATTTTTGGTTCAAGCCTGCCTGAGTTAAGCGGCGATACGCTGCGCCTGCCCGCCCCTGCCAAGGCTTTGTCTGATGCAGACATCGCGCTGCTGCGTGGGCAGGCAGATACACTGGCCCTGCGCCTGCGCTATCACAACACGCGGCTTTATCAGCAATACATGCCTGCTGACCCTTTGGCGCGGCTGGTGTTTGAAGCACTTGAAGACGCCCGTATCGAAGCCGCCGGCACCGCTGACTATCCCGGTGTGGCCAGCAACCTTGCCGTGGCCCTTACGCTGGAAGCAAAAAAGCAAAGACTTGATCAGGTCACAGGACCTGCCGATGCGCCCATGGCAGCAGCACTTCGCCATCTGGCGCGCCAGCGTTTTACAGGACGCAAAACCATTTCTGCCGCCAAGAAAACAGTGGATGCCTGGCAAGCGCATCTTGAAAAGTCATTGGGAGATGACCTGTTTTCAAACCTTGTCAGCGCATTGAATGATCAAAAAAAATTCGCGCAACTGGCCCAGCAGGCGATTGAAAAATTAAGCCTGTCGCCCGTACCGCTTAATCCACCACCAGAAAGCGACGAAGACGCACAGGAACAAGACGCCGAAGAAGAGAAAGCCGACAAAGACGATGAAGGCAATGATCAGGCTGCACCTGCCATGGACATGTCCTCTGAAACCGATCAGGGCGAAGAAACCCAAAGCGAAGAGCGCGACGCTGCTGCCGATTTCGGTGACGAGGAAGAAAACGAAGACGAAGATGACGGCCAGAGCGACGAAGCTGATCAACGCAACAACGCCGAGCGCGATAAGCACTGGCAGCAATACGGCGACTATCGCATTTTCTCAACCGATAATGACGAAACCATACCCGCTGCCGAGCTTTGCGATGCCGAAGAACTGACACGCCTGCGCAAGATGCTCGACAAACAGCTGACGCAAATGCAGGGCGTTATTACCCGACTTGCCAATCGTCTGCAGCGTAAATTGATGGCACAGCAAACGCGGTCATGGCATTTTGACCTTGATGAAGGCATTCTTGATGCCGCCCGCCTGTCACGCATCGTGGCCAACCCGCTGCACCCTGTTACCTACAAACGCGAAAGCGAAACGCAATTTCGCGATACGGTTGTAACGCTGCTGATCGACAACTCCGGATCAATGCGCGGCAGGCCCATCACCATCGCCGCCATGAGTACGGATATTCTGGCCCGCACGCTGGAGCGTTGCGGCGTAAAGGTTGAAATCCTCGGCTTTACCACCCGTGCATGGAAAGGCGGCGCAAGCCGCGAAGCATGGCTGGCCGCGGGCAAACCCACCCACCCCGGCCGACTGAATGATTTACGCCACATCATCTATAAACCCGCTGACAGCCCGTGGCGGCACGCACGCGAAAGCCTTGGGTTGATGCTGCGCGAAGGTTTATTGAAGGAAAATATCGATGGCGAAGCGCTTTTGTGGGCGCACGCAAGGCTTGCCGCACGCCCTGAACAGCGCAAGATTTTAATGGTGATTTCAGATGGCGCGCCGGTGGATGATTCAACGCTGTCGGCCAATCAGGGTAATTACCTCGAAGAACACCTGCGCCGCGTTATTGGCTATATCGAGTCAAAATCACCCGTGCAGTTAATGGCAATTGGTATCGGGCATGATGTGACGCGTTATTATCAACGCGCCGTGACACTCAGCGACGCCGAAGAGCTTGGAGGGGCGATTACCGACAAGTTGGCCGAGCTTTTTGACGAAGGCATCGACCCCAAAATGAAACGCCGCCGCTAAGTCACTCCGACAGTTTTAATTCCTGCGCTGTATTGGTCGCCAGATCAACCACGACGACACGGTGATGCCCTGTATCGGTGATATAGACCTTGCCATCTTGGACCAATACGTCACCTGGCTCGGATAGCTCGGCGCCTTTGAATTTAATCGTCGATAGCAACTTTGCGCTTTCATCAAATACACGCAGGGCGTTGTTATAGGTATCGGCTACATATAGCTTGCCACCTGCGGCAAATACACCTTGAGGGTGCTGCAGTGACGCTTTTGGATAGGCCCCATCAAGACGCCCGTAATCAAACAGACCTGTACCAATGCGCGTTTCAATCTGACCCGCCGCTGTTAGCACACGCAAAGACGAGCTTTCTGCATCAACAAAATAAAGATTGCCACGCTCGAAGCTTAAACCACTTGGCTGGGCGAATGTCGCCTTTAGGGCGGCACCATCGGTAATATCCTCTTTGCCTGATCCGGCAAGAATACTGACCTTGCCCGTATCAATATTGTATTGCCCAAGCTGATGCGTGCCTGCCATGGCAATCGCCAGCACCTTGCCATCAGCCAGAGGTTCTACATCCCAAGGTGACGCCAGTTTATTGTCGGCAATTTTAAAGGCACGCTGGCCATCACCCGCCAGTGTTGTTACCGTACCCGCCGCAAGGTCAACCAGACGCAGGGCGTGGTTATCGGTATCAGCCACATAAAGCTTGTTATCTATCACCGTCATGCCGCGCGGGCGGTTAAAAGACGCCGTTTTAAAATCGCCATCGCTTAAAGCCGCCTGACCGCTGCCAATGCGGATTTTAACGGCACCCAAAGCATCAAACCCGACAATCTGGTGATGGGCCGTATCACTGACGAAAAACAACGCACCCATAGGCGTTTGCGGCGCATAAGTTATGTGCGAGGGAAAGGCCAGAAGGCCTGTATCCTCTGCTTTTGCAACCAGCGGTGATGCCGCCGCCTGAAGATCTGGGCGTTCGGCGATTGCCTTGGTAATGTCGCGCGCCAGCGACTTGCGATGCCCCTCGCCTGCGTAGCGGGAAATTTCGCGGCCTTGATCGTCAATCAACACAAATGTCGGCCAGGCCTTGGCACCAAACAAATCCCAAATTTTATAATCATTATCATTCATCACCGGATGGCGGATGCCAAAGCGCTCGGCGGCCTTGCGGATACGATCGTTTAACCCCTCGCCCTGATATTTGGCAGAATGGACGCCAATCACCAACAACTGGGGAAACTGTTTTTCAAGCGCATCGAGATCAGGAATAACCTGCATGCAATTGATGCAGCCATAGGTCCAGAAATCCAGCAGGATCAGGCGGCCCTTGAAATCATCCACTGTCAGCGGGCGTTCGGTATTAACCCACCCCCCCGTGCCGCCTGTGGCCAGTTTTTCAAGCAAAGCGGTATCCGCCCGCGCCGCCCCCGTCAAAGATAGGATAAAAGCAAAAAAGGCGGCTATAAGTGCATTTTTAAGCATAAAAACTCTCCTGTAAGCCTTTTATACGCCCAACCACGCGATTGGGTTACAAAAAAGATGCATCAGGATAAAAAATCCAATAAAATCGGCTTCCTACGAGATAAAGGGCTAAAAATGTACAAACCAAAAGCGATCAGTGGATTCCCCGAATGGCTACCTGAATACAGAGCCGTCGAGCTTGAATGGCTCGACCGTATCCGCCGCGTGTTTGAAAGCTATGGCTTTTGCAACATCGAAACACCGATTATCGAAGACCTTGAGGCGCTGAGCGCCAAAGGCGGCGAGACAGAAAAAGAGATTTACGTCCTCAACCGTCTGCATGCTGAAGCCAATGAAAAGGCCGAAGCCCGTCTGGCCCTGCACTTTGACCTGACCGTGCCCATGGCGCGCTATGTGGCGCAGCACTTCAACGATCTGGTTTTTCCCTTCAAGCGTTACCAGCTGCAAAAATCCTATCGTGGGGAGCGCCCGCAAAAAGGCCGTTACCGCGAATTTTACCAATGTGACATCGACGTGGTGAATGTTGATGGCCTGCCCCTGCACTTTGATGCCGATGTGCCAGCCGCGCTGCTTGCCGCCTATCAGGCGCTTGATATTCCACCGGTTGAAATGCATATCAGCAACCGCAAGATTTTGATTGGCCTGCTGCAGGCATTGCAGGTAAGCGATATTCCGCTTGTTACCCGCACACTTGATAAACTCGATAAAATCGGCCCCGATGCTGTTAGCAAAATCCTGACAGAAAACGGCATTGCTGCCAAAGTTGTCGAAACCGCCCTTAAAGCTGTCAAAATCAAATCAACTGATGCTTCTTTCGCCGCCGAAGTCCGCGCGCTGGGTGTTGCCAGCGACTTGCTCGAAGAAGGTCTGAACGAGCTGACGTTTGTGATGCAGCAACTCGCGCATCTACCCAAAGGGCAAGTGATTGCAGACCTTGGTATTATCCGCGGGCTTGATTATTACACCGGCACGGTGTTGGAAGTACGCTTTCAGGACCGTGAAACCTTTGGTGACTTGTCCATTGGTGGTGGTGGCCGCTATGACGATCTGGCGGGGTCTTTTATCAACCAGAAACTGCCAGGCATTGGTGCGTCAATCGGTCTGACACGCATGTTTGGTGTATTGCTTGATAAAGGTCTAATCAAGGCCGGCCCACGCGCACCAACCGATATCCTTGTCGTGTTGCCCGATGAAGAACGCCGCGCAGAAGCCACCCATACGGCCAATACCCTGCGCGCCAATGGTTTTAAGGTCGAACTATTCCACAGCGACACCAAAATCAAAAAGCAGCTGGCTTATGCTGAAAAGAAAAACATTCCTTTCGTGTGGTTCTCCCCGTTTAAAGACGGCCAACCGCATGAAATCAAAAATATGACCACGGGCGAACAAAAACCCGTCGAAGAAAAGGACTGGCATCCATGAAATATTTGATTGCTACACTTTTAATCGCACTTTCAATTGCACTGCCCGCGCAGGCACAACAAAAAGAGATCAGCTTTGTGCGCTATTCACCCGCGGAAGGTGAATACAGCCTGCTGCTGCCCGAGGCACCCTCTGCTGAAACACTGTGGGGTAAACAGGGCAAAACCCTGCCTTTTATTGGTGATCCGCCCTTTTTTGGCGCCATTGGTGAGAGAGCAACTTTTTACCAGACTGACCGCAATACCGGCGATACATTTGACGCCACCATCACCTTTCTTAAGGCCAACAAAGATTTTTTAAAATCCCTTGACCAGAAAAAGATGATTGCCGCGCTTGATTCAGAACTTAAGGGCATCACCCTTGACCGCCGTGAAGAAAAATTCACCGCCGGATCAGACACCCTGAAATGGGCAACCCTGACCGGATTTAGCATCAGCAACGACAACAGTCTGGTGTTTTATGCGCTTCATTACCTTGTCGGGCTTGAAAGCATCAGCGTCATCAAAATGTCGTTTGCGATCGAAAACAAAACCTATCAGGCCTACTACGACAAAATCAGCAAATCGATTGTCTATTCAGGCAAGTAAGATCAGGTTGCGGCAAAACCTTTGACGCGCTCGACCATCGAAAAAAATCCGTTGCGGCGATTGGGGCTGAGGTGCTGGTCAAGCCCGAGTCTGGCAAAAACCGCTTCGATGTCGGTTGCCACAATTTCCGCCCGCGTCCGCCCTGCAAAAAGGGCCATCAGCACCGCAATCAGCCCACGAACGATCTGGGCGTCGCTGTCGGCCAGCAGGGTCAGGCGCTCCTGCCCCTTGTCATCCTTTGCCCAGCCCATGACGATCCAGACCTGACTAAGACAGCCGGAAACCTTGCTGGCAGGGGTTTTTAAGGCCTCCTCCATGGCTGGCAACTGCGCGCCAAGATCGATCAGATAGCGGTATCGCTCTTCCCAGTCGTCAAACAGGGCAAAGTTATCCACAATGTCGTCAATAGTCATATTCGGGGGTAACCTTTTCTTAAAGACTGCCTGCGCTAAATAAAAGGGTAGGCAAGCCTGCGTCAACTGGCAAGAGCAGTTGGCAAGCATGATCTGGTGTTCTATGCTGAAATCAGAACTGCCTGCTTGATATGAAAGGATAAACTAAGATGAGCAAAACGGGTTCGGGGGATTCCAAAAATACGCTGTATTGCTCCTTCTGCGGCAAAAGCCAGCATGAGGTGCGTAAGCTTATCGCCGGCCCC
>JBEIPH010000260.1:0-2229 GCA_040377115.1 Micavibrio sp.
AATTGCGGGCTTGCTTGAAAACCCGACATCAGGCGATGTCATTATAGGTGGTGAACCTGTGCGCGAGGTGAGTGACACGGCGCGCACCGCGCTTCGCCGCCATAAGATCGGATTTGTGTACCAGTCCCATCATTTGCTGTCTGATTTTACCGCGCTTGAAAATCTGACCTTGCCACAATTTATTGCAGGTGCGCGCAAGGCTGATGCAAAAAACCGCGCCATGAAGCTGCTGGAAAGTGTTGGGCTTGCTGCGCGTGCGGATCACTATCCATCGCAACTGTCAGGCGGGGAGCAACAGCGCGTGGCGATTGCGCGTGGTCTGGTCAATAACCCAGCCCTGCTGCTGGCAGATGAGCCGACGGGTAACCTTGACCCTGAAACAGCAGAAAGCGTTTTTCAGGTGCTGGTGCAAACCATTCGTAGCCTTAAAATCGGCGCGCTTGTGGTTACCCACAACGTCGAGCTGGCAAGCCGCATGGACCGCGTTTTAGCGTTGCAAAAGGGCGTTATTGTTCAGCGTTGAGCAGATGGAGCCGCGGACACATTAAGTGTCTTGAGTGCAGCCGGTGAAAGATGCTGGGCATTGAAGCGCTTGATTTCTTCCAAAGCAGACTTTAGATCGTCAACCGCAGGTGCAACAATACCTTCTGCGCGCCAGCGAATGATGTCTGTATCGCTGCTTTCGACCGAAAGCTCACGCGATTTTTTAATGACGTCTTTTGATGGATCAAAGGCAGGGATTGTTTCTTTCCAGCGCGCGACAGAAACATGAAAGCGTTGGAAAACACCGCCAATTAAAAGGTTCTCAGGGGTGTAGGCGACGCCTTTTTCTTTTCTGTATTCGCTTTCGCTGATATCGGCCAGATATTTGATTTTTGAAAGCGCATCGATAATTTTATCGTATTCTTTCTCTCCGGTTTTTCTATCGGTAACCGTCGTGTTAATCGTTTTTGCTTTGTTGAGGATATCCTGCAGCTCTTTGGGGCCGCCGTATTCGGGGCGTAGGGCTTGTACCTGTTGGAAATAGGCAACGAAGCGATCAAGGGGATCTGTGTGGCTTTCAATCTGATGCAGTGCCGTGCCCAGATATTCCTGCATGTTCGCTGTCAGCTGCGAGATCTCTGCGAGTGTTTTGTTGTGGCCGTTTACGGCTCTGAATATGCCTTTGAACATTCAAATCTCCTCAATTAAAGCGCTATATGCTTATGTAAATGATAGCAACCTTATCGTATTAGTAAAGCTAAATAGGGAATGGGGATAAAAAAGCCATATTTATTAATGGCTTGGTGTAACGCCTGACAGGTGCGGCGTTTTTACTGGCGGCCTTGTTACTTCATTTAATATTCGCGAGAATAGCCACCATGTCAAAAACGCCTCAGCCATCTTTTGTGCACCTGCGCACGCATTCGGCCTATTCACTGGCCGAGGGTGCCATCAAGCTAAAGGACCTTGTGCCGCTGGCGCATAAAATGTCTATGCCTGCGGTGGCGGTGACAGATACGGGCAATCTTTATGGCGCACTGGAGTTTTCCCTGACCGCTGCCAAGACAGGCGTGCAGCCTATCGTTGGTTGCCAGTTGTGGATCGAAAAACCAGAACAAAATGCAGACCAGAAAAACCGCAAGGTTGAAATCCCCGATCAGCTGGTGGTGCTGGCGCAAAGCGAGCAGGGCTATAAAAACCTGATGAAGCTGGTCAGCAAACCGTTCATCAGCCCGCCCGAGCATATCGACCGTCCCGCCGTTTTGTGGGCAGATCTTGAAACCCATGCCGAAGGTTTGATTTGCCTGACAGCGGGTATCAAAGGCGCGGTTGGTCGCCAGTTGCTGGAAAACCGCGCGAGTGAAGCCGAAAAAACGCTGCTGCGTCTGAAGGATTTATTTGGCGACAGGCTTTATATTGAACTGGAACGCCATGGTCTTGCAGATGAAGTTGCCATCGAAGATGGGCTGCTTGACCTGGCCTATGCCCACAATGTCCCGATTGTTGCCACCAACGATTGCTATTTTTCTGATCCTGACATGTACGAAGCACATGATGCGCTGCTGTGTATCGCGCAAAGTGCCTATGTGCAGGACACCAACCGCCGCCGCGTGACGCCCGAGCATTACTTTAAATCAGCCGAGCAAATGGTCGAGCTGTTTAAAGACCTGCCAGAGGCAGTAGAGAACACCGTCAATATTGCCCGCCGTTGCGCATTTATGCTCAAGGAAGAAAAACCATTCCTGC
>JBEIPH010000071.1:0-5720 GCA_040377115.1 Micavibrio sp.
AAACTTCCATGGCCACAACCTACGCCTATTTTTTCGGCAGTTCGCGCACCGACGGTGCGGCATCCATGAAGAACCTGCTCGGCGGCAAAGGCGCCAATCTGGCAGAGATGTGCCGTCTGGGCCTGCCCGTGCCCCCGGGCTTTGTTTTGACCACATCGGTCTGCACCCATTTTTACGATCAGCAACAGTCCTATCCCGCTGATCTGCGCCCACAGGTTTTAAACGCTCTTGCCAAAGTCGAGACTGAAACGGGCATGGCCTTTGGCGATGCCAACCGCCCCCTTTTACTGGCCGTGCGTTCAGGTGCGCGCGTATCAATGCCGGGCATGATGGATACCATCCTGAATATCGGGTTGAACGATGCGGTTCTTGAAGGTCTCTGCAAATCCGGTGATGCCGGCCAGCAACGCTTTGCATGGGATTGCTATCGCCGCCTGATCCAGATGTATGGCGATGTTGTTCTTGGCGTCCCACACCATGAATTCGAAGATATTCTAGACACTTATAAACGCCGCAACGGGCTGCGCGCTGATACAGATATTCAGGCAGGTGGCTGGGCCGTTGTCGTTGATGGCTATAAATCATTGGTCAAACAGCATACAGGCCAGCCCTTCCCGCAAGATCCGCAAGAACAGCTTTGGGGTGCCATCGCCGCTGTGTTCAAATCATGGATGGCGCCACGGGCCATTACCTATCGCAAGATCAACAGCATCCCCGAAAACTGGGGCACGGCTGTGTGTATACAGGCCGTTGTTTTTGGCAACCGTGGCGATGATTGCGCCACAGGCGTCGCATTTACCCGCAACCCATCAACGGGCGAAAACAGCTTTTACGGCGAATATCTGGTCAATGCTCAGGGCGAAGATGTCGTCGCCGGTATCCGCACACCAGAGCCGATTGCAAAGCTGGCTGATCAAATGCCTGCGGCCTATCAAGATCTGCTGCAAATTCGCGACAAACTCGAAAAACATTATCGTGATATGCAGGACATCGAATTCACCATCCAGCAGGGCAAGCTTTATATGCTGCAAACCCGCAGCGGCAAACGCACAACCGCCGCTGCCTTGCGTATCGCCAGCGATATGGTGGCCGAAGGCCTCGTCAGCCGCGAAGATGCGCTGTTGCGCATTGACCCCGCCAGCCTTGACCAGCTGTTACACCCCATGATCGATCCGGCAGCGCAACGCCATGTTTTAACCCGTGGTCTGCCTGCATCCCCCGGTGCGGCCTGCGGGATTGCTGTGTTTGACCCAGATATGGCCGAGGACAAACGGGCCGAAGGTATCAGTGTTAGTCTGTGCCGTATTGAAACCAGCCCCGAGGATATCCACGGCATGCATGCAGCCGAAGGCATCCTGACCGCACGTGGAGGCATGACCAGCCACGCGGCTGTTGTGGCCCGCGGCATGGGCAAGCCCTGCGTATCCGGTGCTGGCGAAATCAGCATCAGCACACAGGATAAAACCATGCGTATCGGCAATACGCTGATCCGCGAGGGCGATACCCTGACGATTGATGGTTCAACCGGCGAAGTCATGGCAGGCAGCGTCACCATGCGCCAGCCAGAAATGTCAGATGATTTTGCAACCGTCATGGGCTGGGCCGATGATCTGCGTAAATTGCGCGTGCGCGCGAATGCAGAAACAACCCTTGATACGCAAACCGCGCGCGATTTTGGCGCGGAAGGTATCGGCCTGTGCCGCACCGAACATATGTTCTTTGACCCTGCCCGCATCCTGAATGTACGCCGCATGATTTTGGCGGAAACATCGGACGAGCGCAAAGCCGCACTGGCTGAACTTGCGCCTGCGCAGGAAGCGGATTTTATCAAACTGTTTGAAATCATGCAGGGCCTGCCCGTGACCATCCGCCTGCTTGACCCACCACTGCATGAATTCCTGCCACACCACCCAGAAGACATTGAATCTCTGGCCAACAGCCTGTCTATCAGCATTGAAAAACTCAAAGCCCGCATGGCGCAGCTCAGCGAGGCCAATCCCATGCTGGGCCTGCGCGGGTCACGCCTTAGCATCGTTTATCCAGAAATCTATGACATGCAAGTAACCGCCATTTTCAACGCAGCACTTGCCGTCAAACAAAAAACCGGCAAAGCCCCCCTACCAGAAATCATGGTACCCCTGATTACGGGTGAGGCTGAAATGGCCACCCTTAAAAAGCGCATAGACGACCTTGCCCCCCAAGGCCTTGAATATCTGGTCGGCACAATGATCGAGCTACCACGCGCGGCCCTGCGTGCGGGCGACATTGCCCGCCATGCTGCTTTTTTCAGCTTTGGCACCAATGACCTGACGCAGACAACCTTTGGCATCAGCCGCGATGATGCAGGGTCATTCCTGCCTGTGTACCAGCAAAAAGGCCTGATGACGCAAGATCCCTTTGCCTCGCTTGATACAGAAGGTGTCGGCGAGTTGATTGATATTGCGGCCACGCGTGGCAAACAGACGCGGCCAAATATCAAACTTGGCGTTTGCGGAGAACATGGCGGTGACCCCGCCTCGATCGAGTTTTTTGCAAAAACAGGGTTGGATTATATTTCCTGCTCGCCCTACCGCGTGCCGATTGCACGGCTGGCGGCAGCGCAGGCGCAAATTCGCCTGAACCGCAGCAAAAAGTAATACTTACTTTTTAAAGTTATAGCTGACCTTAACCGTGCTTTTTGGCTGCGGTGCTGCGGGGTGTTGACCCGCCATCAGCTGGTCGTAAACAGTCATCAAAATACCATCACAACGGATCAAATAGGCCTCGTCCTTGCGGTATGGGGTGCTGCGCAGAATGTCTTTTGTATGTTCAAAGATGAATGCGTTGCGCACATCCTGCGGGATCTGGCCGTATTTATTGAAGTACTGAACAGCAAGGCCGCCCATACGTACAAATTGTTCCTGACCGTTTGAATACATCAGCATCGTCTTTTTGACGATTTCCTCTTGGCGCTCCGCCTTGCCAGCGACCGCATTAAACTTCAGATCCAGCGGCGTAATCAAAATGGCTGGCTTAGGCATATCCTTGGGCCATTTCTTTTCGCGCACAAACGTCAGTTCCTCTGCCTCGCGGTATGCAGGCGATGCCATTTCATAGCGCGCCAGATTTTCCATGACGTATAGGATAAACTGATCATCTTTCATTGCCTGCAATGCGGGTACATCAGGGATCATGATTGGCTCGTCGCGCTTTACTGGCGCGCGGATTATTGGCTGCGGCGCGGGTTTTTCTTCTGAAAGATTGGCAGCTGTCGGTTGTTCTTGCTCGTCAGGTGCTGTTTCGTTCATCGCACGCTGGATCAGCACACCTTTTTGCAAATCTTTATCGAGTTTTTTTTCGGCAATCGCGGCGATTTTATTTTCAAGGCTTTCAGCACTGCGCCATTTGCTCCAGAACCAAAGGCTATTTTTAGCAGCAGCACGATACTCATCGCGAAACTGGCTTTTCAGGATATCGTCTGATTTTTGCTGATCTGCGCTCATGTGTGGCCTCTAGCTGAACTGCGAATTTCTAATACAGTCAGTCTAAAGACGCTTAATAATTATGTCAATGTAAAATGGAAATGGATAATTCGATATATATCAGATGGTTACTTCATTTGCATGAGGCCCAGACGGGCGCGGGCTTCGTTCTCCATGTTCTTGAGTTTATCAAGACCAGGTTCCATGTCGGTCACCACAAATTTAGCGCGTGTGGTGGGGCCTCCGGCTGCGGAATTTTCAGGGAAAGCCTTCTCCCATCCGCGCATCTTTACCACCAGCCCGCAAAGCACCGCTCCCATGCTGGAGTGGTTGTCTTCAATTTGCTGCTGCAGGCTGGCAAACGAAGCCTGATTGATATCACCCCAAAAGGTTTCAAAGCTGTATTGCAGGCGGTTAAGACGCTCGCGGATTGATTTTTCAAGGAAACGCACAACTTCATCGGTTTTTTTGCAGCTGGCCATTGTCTGCGGTGTCGCGGTCACATCACGATGGTTTTTGATATCGCCTATCCACTTGCCAAAGCGTTCGATAGATGGGCTGATGCTCTCAAAACTAAAACGGTAATAGGCCACAGACGAAAATACATCTGCGTATTGTTCAAGAAACGGCGGGATTTCAGTAAGCGGGATGCCGGTCTTTTTTGTCATGATAGCAAGATTTTCGCGTACTTTTGCTACGTCAGGATCGCGCAGAATGTTTTGCAATGCCTCTGGCTCATCGCCATCGACACGTTCAGATCCAAAAATATTCTCAATCAACGGGCGTGTGAACTGAATGGTGTATCCATTCAAAACGCCTTTCATATCATCGGAAAGCTTCAGTTCTTCGGTCAGGTCAACGCCCAGTTTTTTCATGCTGCTGCGCAGCGAAAAAATATCATAGCTGTTGAGCAACGCCAGCTTGACGATGATATCCTGATCTTGTTCTGCGCCCTTAAAACTATCACTGATGGCTTCAGGCGGAATCTGATAACTACCTGTAATCGGGTCGTTGTGCAGTTCCAGCGTGGTTTCCATGCGGGCGTTTTTGATCAGCTTCGCATTCTTGAGCGAATTGCTGGTCAGCGGCACAATTGACAGCGGAAATTTGTCCAGCGTGTCCATATCCGACAACGTTGGCTTACGCCCCTTAACTACAGGCTTGTCATCTTTGTCTTTGGCCATTTAGATAAAAATCCCGAAATCCCCTGCCTAACATCATACAGGGAAAATCGTTAAAAAATTACCCAAAAGAACGCTTTACCAATATCTTAACGGCGTCGACACCCAAAAGGTCGCTGTTTTCCAAGGCAATTTTCTTGATCACCGCCAAGGCGTGCTTGCCATCACTGGCAATATCCCTGATTTCACCAACTTCAGCACCTTCCGGCACGGTGATAGGCCCAAGGATGAGCGCGCTATTACCACTGACAACGCGCAGTTCTTTTTTGGCAAGCCCGCGGTGTTCAACACGCGCGGCGACTTCCTGTCCGATAAAACAGCCTTTGTCCCAGGCAACCGCATTTAATTTTTGCAGGCCCAGATCATGGGTGAAATCTTTTTCAAATCGAATTGCTTGGGCCGTGGCAATACCATTTGAAATGCACAAGTCATGATACCCAGCCTCAGGCTCGGCCGCTATTTCCTGCGCCTTGTAGTATCGCTTACCCAAAATGCCGTTATTGACGCGCGGGTCATCAATCCCGTTTTCAATATTACCTGCGTAAACTTTAATCTCGGTGTTATTTATATCCACTTTGGCACGCAGGCGAAACATGGTCAGGCGGCGCACAAGATCTGCTTTTCTGGGCGCCCATATGTCAACCCAGAATGTTTCGGGATCACGCCGCAAAATAAAAACCTCATGCAATATCTGCCCTTGCGGGCTTAACAACAGGCTGTATTGCAAGGGCTTTTCATCGCTTAGTGTATCAATGTCATTGGTGAAAACATTCTGCAGAAATACAGATGCTTCTGGCCCTTTGACCTCAATCACGCTTCGACTAGAAAGATGAAAAACGCCCTGCATTCTAGGCCGCCGCTGGCTTCATTGAGCGATAAGCTTCCATCGCACGGTCACGCGCCATGTAATGGTCCACAATGGGTGATGGATATTTGCCTTTTAAACTGGCCATAAGCATCGGCGGGGCATCCCACGGTGCATGGATGAATTCGGCGGGACAATCGCGCAGCTCTGGCACATAGGTTTTGATGTATTCACCATCGGGATCAAACTTTTTGCTTTGCAGGATGGGGTTAA
>JBEIPH010000036.1:0-7076 GCA_040377115.1 Micavibrio sp.
GAACCACAGAGAATGGGAACGAATTTGTAGGAGATCGTGCCTTTACGGATGCACTTCTTGAGGGTTTCGAGCGAAGGCTCTTTACCATCCAGATAGTCGCTCATCGCCTGATCGTCCATTTCGACGGCGGTTTCAACCAGCTTGGTGCGGTATTCTTTCGCCTTTTCCAGCATGTCTGCAGGAATGTTGGTTTCAGTGAATTTCGCGCCCATCTCGTCGCCTTCCCAGATGATTGCTTTCATCTTGAGAATATCAACGAGGCCTTTGAAATCAGCTTCAACGCCGATTGGCATTTGGGTAACCAGTGGAACAGCGCCCAGACGGTCAATAATCATGTCAACGGTGCGGTAGTAGTTGGCACCGGTACGGTCCATTTTGTTTACAAAGCAAATACGGGGAACGCCGTATTTGTCAGCCTGACGCCAAACGGTTTCAGACTGTGGCTCAACGCCGGCAACCGAGTCAAATACGGTTACAGCGCCGTCGAGTACGCGCAGGGAGCGCTCAACTTCAATAGTGAAGTCAACGTGGCCTGGGGTGTCGATGATGTTAACGCGGTGATCGTTCCAGAAGCATGTGGTGGCAGCGGAAGTGATCGTGATACCACGCTCCTGCTCCTGCTCCATCCAGTCCATGGTCGCGGCGCCATCGTGCACTTCGCCAATTTTGTGCGATTTGCCGGTGTAATAAAGAATACGCTCGGTCGTCGTCGTTTTACCGGCGTCAATGTGAGCCATGATGCCGATGTTGCGATAGCGCTCGAGTGGATATTTTTTGCCGTCAGACATGATACGTTACTCGTCCCCTGATTAAAATTACCAACGGAAATGGGCGAAAGCTTTGTTTGCTTCGGCCATTTTGTGGGTTTCTTCGCGCTTCTTAACAGCCGCGCCGCGCTCGTTATGAGCGTCAAGCATTTCAGCTGCCAGTTTTGCATCCATTGTTTTGTCGTTGCGGTTTGCAGCGGCGTCAATCAACCAACGGTTGGCTTTACGCTCGGCTGCGGCTGGGCGAACTTCAACGGGAACCTGATAGGTTGCACCGCCAACGCGACGTGACTTAACTTCGACAGATGGCTTAACTTTGTCGAGAACTTCGAGGTAGAAGTTCAAAGGATCCATCTTGCTCTTGGCAGCGATGATTTCAAACGCGCCATAAACAATTCTTTCTGCAACGGATTTTTTGCCGTCTTGCATGATCGAGTTGATCAGCTTAGCAACTTTGATGTTGTTAAACTTTGGATCGGGAAGAATTTCGCGTTTTTTGGCGGCGTGACGACGTGACATTTTCTAAGACCTCTTGTTCAAACCTTATTTCGGACGCTTGGCGCCATAGCGCGAGCGGGACTTGCGACGCTTATCGACACCCTGTGTATCGAGGGCACCACGAATAACTTTGTAACGCACACCTGGCAAATCCTTCACACGGCCGCCACGAACCAGAACAACCGAGTGTTCTTGCAGGTTGTGACCGATACCTGGGATGTAGCAAGCGGCTTCGCGACCATTCACCAAACGCACACGCGCAACTTTGCGCAGAGCTGAGTTCGGTTTTTTTGGCGTCGTCGTGTAAACGCGCGTGCATACGCCGCGTTTTTGTGGGTTTTCCTGCAGGTCAGCGTTTCTCTTACGCTTAACTTGCTTTACGCGGCCCTTGCGGACGAGCTGATTAACTGTTGGCATTCGTATACGGCCTTCTCTTCGGTTGCACGAATCAAGAAACTTCAAGTGTGTTCTGGAGGATGAGATGAGAAACCCCTGCACTTTGCACCTGCGGCAGAAACCGCAAATGATGCGTGCAGGATACTGATCTACGATCAGTCTAACTTTCACTTTTCCCGTGAAAGACGGTTAAAAAACCGGACTGCGTTTAGACGTGTATTGTCTACCACCAGCCCATCCTTAGAGCGTGCGCAATATATCATGGTTTCCTTAAGCGTCAAGCATTGTTTGACGAAAAATCAGACAGATGCGCGCCCCCTGTGTTTGTGTATTTTTTGAACAATAAATCAGCATTAAAGGTTATAAAGTTGCGCAATTTAGACGC
Organism: Micavibrio sp.; assembly: GCA_040377115.1. Classification (GTDB taxonomy): domain Bacteria; phylum Pseudomonadota; class Alphaproteobacteria; order Micavibrionales; family UBA2020; genus JAEXMB01. The sequence goes on from JBEIPH010000036.1 coordinate 2,047, forward strand.
CAGCCACTCCAGTCAACGACCACCGATGTCTGAATTTAAGTTATGTAAAATAAAGACAATGCCTTTTGGCATAACTGAGAGAATCGTGTTACTGATCTGACATAAATCAGGAGCCGCCATGAAAGACACCGTCAAAACGCCCGAGCAATTGACTGAAGACAACAAAGCGCTTGCCCGCAAGATCGCCCAGATGCAAGAGCAACTGGCGCGCCAAGACCTTCATCGTGCTATGGCCGATATGTCAAAAAGCCAGCTCACAGCCCTGATTCTTACCTGCATAAATACAAAGGACCTCGCCGGTCTTAAAATCGCCCTGAAACTTGGCGCTGATCCTGATGCAACCTTTCACGGCCTTGGCACTTCTGTTTCCAGCCACACGCCCCTCACCTATCCTTATACCGATGATGCCGCGACACAAACGCTGCTCGCGGGTGGTGCAAACCCCAACAAACAAGACGGCCTTGGCCTGCATCCCCTGATGGCAGCCATCAAGCGCAAAGACAAAGCGTCTTTTGGACATCTTATTCGTGCTGGCGCAAATGCTGATGCGGTTATTAATACCAACGGGCAAAGCGTTACGCACATCGCGGCGTTTCAAAAAGATCAGGATTACATTCATTGCTGCAAAAGCTTCAATCTGAATGCACGCGACAACCGCGGACAAACACCGTTGATGCTGGCAGCGCAGGTTGGCAACTTTGATGTGGTAAAACACCTTGTTTATAACGGCGCTGATATTTTGATCAAAAACCAGCTGGGCCAAACAGCCGAACAAATCGCCGGACAGTCAGGCCGCATCGACATTGCCAGCTATCTGGCCGATGTCGCGCAAAAGCAGGATTATCAACGTCTGAAAGACCGCGTGGCCGTGCTGGAAAGCGAACTGAGCGCCCTCAAACAGCCAAAACCCAAAGCAAAAACACCCTGCAAGGGCTGACAGGCCTTGCCGCTGCCGCAGAATCGCCCTAATTTCTCTATCGGAAGGTGGGCAGGCGCGTAGCTTGCTAATCCGGTCAGGGCCGAAAGGCAGCAGCCGTACCAAGACCTGCACGGGTTGTCTGCCTTCCACTTTAAAAAAAGCCCCCGATTTTCTCGGGGGCTTTTTTTATTCTCAGGCTTTAAACCGGCGGGCGGATATCAGCACCGGGGCTCGCACCGGGCGGTGGTGGTTCCAGCCCTTCGCGGCGGAACATTGCCCCCGCATCAGGTCCACGGCCCATCATCTTTTCAAACAGAATGGCGGGGTCTTCGTTGTCGCCTTTCTCGTAGATCAGCGTGCGCAGTTTGTCGGCCAGATCTTTGTCGTAGAGGCCTTTTTTCTCGAATGCCGCGAACACGTCCGCATCAAGAACTTCAGCCCACTTATAGCTGTAATAGCCCGCAGAATAGCCACCCGAGAAGATATGCCCGAACGAGCATGACATCGGACCAGCCACGCGCTTGAACAACGTTGCTTTGGAAACCACGCTGTCTTCAAGCTCTTCAACGCTTTTGATCTTGGCAGGGTCAGTTGTGTGCCATGCCATATCAAGCATACCGAGGAAGCATTGACGCAGACCAAAGAAGCCCGCACCGAAGTTTTCCATCTCGGTCATTTTTTCGATCATTTCAGCAGGCAGCGCCTCGCCTGTTTTGTAATGACGCGCAAAGGTGTCCAGCACCTCTTTCTTGCGAACCCAGTTTTCCTGCACCTGCGAGGGCAGCTCGACAAAATCCCACTTAACGTTAAACCCATTAAGTGATGGATAAGGCCCACGGCCCAGCATGGCGTGCAGGCCATGACCGAATTCGTGGAACAAGGTCGTGACCTCGTCAAAGGACAACAGCGTCGGTTGGTCTTTTGTTGGCTTGGTATAGTTGCAAACGTTCATAACCAGCGGCACTTCGTCGCCACGACGGCCGCGGAAGCTGGTGGCCCAGGCGCCATTGTTCTTGGCACCGGGACGGGCGTAATAGTCGCCATAAAAGACAGCAACCAGCTCGCCTGATTTTTTGTCTTTTACTTCGTAAACTTTTACGTCCGGATGATAGACGGGGTATTTGCCTGCCTTTTGTTCGACCATTTCGACGCCAAACAGCTTTTCTGCGTGCAGGCGCATGCCATCGAGCACTTTTTCAAGGTCAAAATACGGACGCAGCTTTTCAACTTCAAAGTTGAACTTGTCTTCTTTCAGCTTGCGCTCGTAAAAGGCAAAATCCCAAGGCTGCAGTTCGCCTGTCAGGCCCTGCTTCTTGGCGTAACCTTCAACTTCTTGCTTGTGCGCTTTGGCAGACGGCATATAGACGCTGGTATTGGTGGCGATAAAATCTTCAACCGTCTTGCGGTCTTTTGCCATGCGCTCGGCCAGTACAAAATCAGCATGCGTATCAAAACCCAGCAGTTTTGCGCGTTCGCTGCGCAAGCTGACCAGATCAAGGATGTTCTGGCGGTTATCAAACGCACCCTGATAAGCGATGTCCAGACGCGCACGATAGATTTCCTCGCGCAGGGCGCGGTTGTCAGCGTGGGTGGAAATATCAAGCGGCGGTGGCGACAGGCGGATCAGCCATTTGCCTTGCAGACCTTTTTCTTCGGCGGCTGCTTTGTAGTCATTCTTGACACGCTCGGGCAGGCCAGCCAGATCGGTTTCGTTATCAATGATCTTTTCGTAGGCGGCGGTGGACTTCAGAACGTTCTGGCTGAATTTTGTGCCAATCTCGCTGAGCTTTTCGTTGATCTCGCGCAGGCGCTGCTTTGATACATCATCAAGCAAGGCACCACCACGCACAAACCCCTTGTAGCAATTCTCAAGCAGACGGTTTTGTACGGGCGACAGGTTCAGATTTTTGCGGTCGTCATAAACGGCCTTCACGCGCGCAAACAGCACGGGGTCAAGGCTGACATCGTTGCCGAACTTAACTGTAACCGCATCGAATTCTTCTTCGATGGCGCGGATTTCATCGCTTGAATTCGCACCGCTGATATTGGAGAAAACCATCGATACCAGGCCCATGCTCTTACCTGAAAATTCCAATGCTTCGATCGTGTTTTCAAATGTTGGTTTGGCTGGATTTTTCTTGATCGCCTCAATCTCGCCATAGGCTTCGTCAACCGTCGCTTTGATCGCAGGAATGAAATGTTCGACTTTCACCTGATCAAGCGCGGGCGCACCATTTGGCAGGCTGGGCGGATTAATTAGCGGGTTTTTGGAGAGATCAGCCATCGTATCTTCCTCTTTTATGTTTCTGTTTTCAGCGGTGTTTCATCATCCTACAGAGCGATTAAACCTAGGTAAACGGCAGTTTCATTTTTTCAAGCAGCTGGTAATAAAGCGCAAAAATTCCCCGTGATGCCACCAGCATCAACGGGAACCAGAATATATGCACCGCCCGCCCCAGCCGTTTGAGGTCCTTGGGCGTCAGGATACGCCGGCCGATCCAGCCACGCGCCTTATAAGCCAGCCGTTCTGTGCCAAAAACCAGTATCCCGTAAACTGGCGAGAGGATCAGCAGATGCACCAGCGTGAAAACAACACCAGTCACTGTCCAGAAGTCTTTGTTATGATTGATTAAAAACAAGATCGCGCAGATAGCCACCCCTGCACGCTCGGCAAAGGCCAGCGCCTCGATCAAGGCCCACTGGCTGATGCTGGCCTCGGTCATGGCAGCATCACTTGGCCGCCAGCGGCGCTTTTGCAGGACTTTGGGTGAGTGCGCTTGCATCTTTTACGAAATATGGTTATATTATTGCCATGTTCTTGATCGTAGCAAATATCAACGGCCAATATCAGGCCCTTTCTTCGCTGGCTGAATTGCAGGCCATGCGAATGCGCGGCTGATATTTTTGCGCTGCACAAAGCGCCCCCGCTTCTGCTACCTTCCCACAGTTTTTAAGAATACAGGCCACACCATGACAGACGTCCGCAAAGACGATAAAACCCTTATCCATTCCATCGAAGATGTGTTGCCGCTTTACACCGGCAACGGTCAGCCACTCAACCGTCAGACGGTTGGCATGGAAACGGAAATTTCTCTTTTCAAAATTGATGCCGATGGCAATGCGATTGGCGCCAGCGCCAAGGACTGCGCAGACCTGCAAAAATTGCTGGTATCACGCGGTTATCCCGCACAACTGGAAATGGCCAGCGCCATTGAATACGCCAGCCAGCCACAACGCGTTACAGACATTTCATTGCTGATGAACGAGGTGAAAGATAGCTGGCAGGCTTACACTCAAGCCATCAACGACCTTGGTCTTAAAATTTACGATGGCGCGCAACTGCCCTTTGCCACGCTGGAAACAGCGCGTGCCAATCTGGTTGACCGCGATCGCGCACGCGGACTGGTCGAGGGCATGGCCCGTTTCAAGCCAGAAGAATTCCTGAAAGTGACGCTGCTTTGTACCAGCACGCAGATCAGCCTTTCTTACAGCAACAGCAATGATTTATATAATCTGCTGACGACGGGATACGCTCTAAGCCCCGTTTTATTTGGCCTTTTTGCCAATCATGCCCCCGAAATCGAAAACGGCAAAGACGCCACAAAACACCATCCGCGTGGCCATTGGTATGGTGCCTTTGGCGATGTTGGCGGCATTCCTGAAAGCTTGCTGACAGCAAAAGATGGTGATGATTTTATCCGCCGCCATTGCGCGCAGGTATTTGCGGCCGACATGCTGTTTTATTACGACACGGATGGCGAGATTGTATGGCCTGAAAAACCATTATCGTTTACCGACCTTGCCGCCAAGGGCCTGAACACCAAATCAAACTATGATCTGGCTGAAACATTCATTTATCACGACATCAAGGTTTGCAATATCCGCGATGAAAATGGCGTGGCCACCGGCAAACGCATTGAACTGCGCGCACTTGATGCCGGACAGCTGGGTGTTTTTTCTGGCGTACCGGCAATCGTGGCCTTGCTGCGTGATGAAAAAACCTTTGCGGCGCTTAATGGCTTGCTCGACAGCTATGGCATGACGCCAGCGCATGAGAATTTTGCGCAAAACCTGCTGGCCTCGCGCGATGCGGCGGCACATCACGATGGCC
>JBEIPH010000114.1:0-4747 GCA_040377115.1 Micavibrio sp.
CTTCAAGACAGATTTGCGCGCGACAAACTGCGTGGTGATGGCGATTTCCGCTGATCTGCCGCCTTGTCAGTACCCGCCAACAGGCTTATAACTAGACCACCAACAAAAAAGGAAACTCAACCATGCAATTCAAAGACATCACACCCGCCGAATTTATCTGTGGCAGCTGCAGCTGCAACTGCCCCGCGGTGCTTGAAACCGAAACCAGCTATGTCATCATCGGCAAAAAATTGTCGGTCGATGCGCTCAAGGCTGTTGAAGGCCGCGTTGGTGACGATGAATACGTCATCGAAGTTCAAAAAGGCATGATCGACGGCCTGAAGAAGTAACAACAACATGGCATTCACCCCCATTCGCAAGGTACTGGTTGCAAACCGTGGCGAAATCGCCTGTCGCATCATGCGTACTTGTGCCGAATTGGGGGTGGCCAGCGTTGCGGTCTATTCCGATGCCGACGCACAGGCGCTGCACGTCGAGCGCGCCGATCAATCTGTGCATATTGGCCCCGCTGATGCGCGCAGCAGCTATCTTGATATGGGTAAAATCATTGCTGCCGCCAAGGCAACCGGGGCCGATGCCATTCACCCCGGTTACGGATTTTTGTCTGAAAACGAAGATTTTGCCGCGGCCTGTGCTGAAAACGGCATTGTCTTTATCGGCCCGCCAGTCAAGGCAATTGCCGCCATGGGTGGCAAAAGCGAAGCCAAAGCCCTGATGGAAAAAGCAGGTGTACCGCTGGTGCCCGGTTATCACGGGGATAATCAGGAAGCGGATTTTCTGGCCAAGCAGGCCGATAAAATCGGCTATCCCGTTCTTATCAAAGCGTCAGCAGGTGGCGGTGGCAAGGGCATGCGCGTGGTTGAAAAATCCGCCGATTTTGCTGAACAGATGGTCGGTGCCAAGCGCGAGGCCAAGGCAGCCTTTGGCGATGATCATGTGCTGATTGAAAAATACCTCACCGCACCACGCCACGTTGAAATTCAGGTTTTTGCCGATACACAGGGCAATTGCGTTTATCTGTTCGAGCGTGATTGTTCCGTTCAGCGCCGCCATCAAAAGGTGATCGAGGAAGCGCCAGCCCCCGGTTTGTCGCAAACCCTGCGCCAGCGCATGGGCGAGGCCGCTGTGGCCGCTGCCAAGGCAATTGGCTATGTCGGTGCGGGCACAGTTGAATTCCTGCTCAATGGCGATGAATTTTATTTCATGGAAATGAACACCCGCCTGCAGGTGGAACATCCGGTTACCGAAATGATCACGGGGCTTGACCTTGTGGCCCTGCAGATCGCCGTGGCAGAAGGCCAACCGTTGCCCTTTACGCAGGATGATCTGGCGATTGACGGGCATGCTTTTGAAGTACGCCTTTATGCCGAAGACCCTGATAATCACTTCTTGCCCGGTGCCGGACAGATCAGCTTTTTACGCTTCCCGTTAGAAATCACCGATGGCGCAACACAGGTGCGCGTTGATACAGGCGTGCGCGAGGCACCTTTTGGCGATGGCGACGTGATTTCCATTCACTATGACCCGATGATCGCCAAGATCATTACATGGGGTGCCACCCGTGCAGATGCGCTGGCGGCCATGGCCGATGCGCTTGATGAAACACAAGTGGCAGGGCCAAAATCAAACCTCGCCTTTTTGCGCCGTTTGGTGCGCGAGCCTGACTTTGCCAAAGGCAGCGTCAGCACACGTTACATCGAACAACACCGTGCCGCCCTGTTACCTCAGCGCCAGCCGGCTAACGTCGATATGCTTTGCCTTGCGGCACTGGGCATACTTGCGGCCCGTACACGCGCGGCTGATCATGGCGATGGCCCTTGGCAGCGCATGGACAACTGGCGTATTGGCGGGGCGCGGGCAGAGAGTTTTGTCCTGCGCGATGGCGATAAAGAACATCTTGTCGCCGCACGGTTTGCCAAGGATAGCGATGTTATCGCGCTGTCCGTTGATGGCAACCCAGCCATTTCCTGCCGTTTTGCCATGCATATGGATGATATGGGTTTTGCAGGCGAAATCGGTGGTAAATCTTATTCTGCGGTTGTGGTTACGGCTGATGCTGCCAAGGGACGTGCCCTTAGCGTGATGGCAGACGGTGCGGGCGTTGATCTGATCTGGCTTGACCCGCTGGCTGTTGGTGATTTCGAGGAAGGCAGTGCAGGCCGCCTGACCGCCCCCATGCCCGGCAAAGTCGTGGCCGTGCGCGTAGAAGCGGGCAGCAACGTTACCAAAGGCCAACCGCTGGTGGTGGTTGAAGCAATGAAGATGGAACACACCATCATGGCGCCAGCTGACGGCATTGTCGAAAGCGTGCGCGTCAAGGCCGGCGATCAGGTGGATGAGAAATTCGAGCTTGTGGCCTTTAAAAAAGCGGGGTGAGCGTTTTGTCGTTGTTGCCTGATCGTGTCACGATAGTCGAAGTCGGTCCACGCGACGGGCTGCAAAACGAGAAAACGCCGGTTTCTGTCGAAACCAAAGTGCAATTCATCAATATGCTTGCTGCATCTGGCCTGAAGGTGATCGAGGCGGGGGCTTTCGTGTCGCCCAAATGGGTGCCGCAAATGGCCGATAGTGCTGCTGTGTATGCGGGCATTTATAAATCAGGCGATATACGCTTTCCCATGCTGGTGCCAAACGAGCAAGGCATGCAGACGGCTGTTGCGGCAGGTGTGCGCGAGGTGGCTGTTTTGCAGCAGCTTCAGAAAGTTTCAGCCAGAAGAACATCAATTGCAGCATCGATGAAAGTCTTGCGCGCTTTGTGCCTGTGATGGTATTGGCGGCGGCAAATAATATCCGCGTGCGGGGCTATGTTTCATGCGTGCTGGGTTGCCCTTATGAAGGTGCAGTTGATGTACAAGCCGTCGCGCGTGTTGCCAAAAAACTTTTGGATATGGGCTGTTTTGAAATTTCGCTGGGGGACACGATTGGCGTTGGTACGCCGGTTAAAACACGCGCGTTGTTAAAACGTGTGATGGCCGATGTGCCGCGCGAAAAGTTGGCCGTGCATTTCCATGACACCTATGGGCAGGCGCTGGCGAATATTCTGGTGGCGCTTGAAGAGGGCATTGCGGTGATTGATTCTGCCGCCGGTGGCCTTGGCGGCTGTCCCTATGCCAAGGGCGCGACGGGGAATGTGGCGACAGAGGATGTTTTATACATGCTTGAGGGCATGGGGATTGAAACCGGTGTTGATTTAAACGGAGTGGCTCAGGCTGGCCGTTTCATCGCTCAGGCTGTTGGCACGCCTGTTTTAAGCAAGGTTGGCCAGGTTATTGAGAAGCAAGCTGTTGAATAATAAAGATAATGCATTTAATATTTAGTTAACATAATACTTGACACTATCTGGCATCCGCTGTAATCTAACACAATATCGATTTTTGATTGTTTTAGCGGAGGTGCGGTATGGCACGTGATTTAAACGAGCTGAAAGCAGTTTTGTGGGATGCGTTTGAAGAAGCGCGCGACAGGCACTCTAGCTATAGCGACGATGCTGGCCACTACAACGGTGATCTGAGTTTTAAAATGCAAAACCGCGCAGGGCTCAGCGATCTAGTGCGTGCGATAGTGGCCATTGAGGCTGAACAACGTATGCAAAACGAGTCATATGGACGCGTTCGAGGCAAAGCAGCAAACGCAGGTTAACCCTTATTTTAAAGGATTTTTGAGATGTCAGAACAAAATTACGATTGCCGCAGCCAGATGAAGCGTAACTTCAACGTATTGGCGCGTGAACTGCCCGTGATGATTGGCGAAAGTGTAGACCCTGATGTTGTTCAGGCGCTTTCTGCCTCTGCTGAAAGTATTGCGGCATGGGATGTCAAATCAGGGGGCAACGACAGTCTTGCGGCTGACTATGCAGAATTAAAAGCGCAGCTTTTGCGCGGTTTTAAAGCCGTTTCACGCGAGGCAAATGTGCTTGCCGGCCAAAGCGCTTTGACAGCGAAAGACGTGTTGGCGGCAACGGCGGCGATGAATGCGCTGCGTATACTTGATGAAACCGCTGAAAAGCTTACAAAAACTGGCGCTGCAGCTGAAAAAGGCGACAATGTGATTGAGTTTGGTGATGGCCGCCGCTTGCAGCCTGGTGTCCCCAGTTTGGGACAGCGTTGATGCTATCTTGTTGAAATATAAAGGCCTTTATTTTCTTTAACGGCTCTTTAAATTCTTTTTGACAGGATACTTGATACGCCCTATAACGGCTTCTCTGTCGGCGCCGCGGATTCGCGGTGGTCGCCAGAACCTCGATGATCAAAAAAAGTTCCTCAAAGAGCAAAATTGATTGTTGACGGATGGAACGTGTTCCATTAGGTTCTGACGCTCTGACAGATTCTCCCTGGTATCGTGAAATTCACGTGACTATGCGGAGGTCTTCTGCGGCCCAAATCGGACCGCACGGTTATTGAACATTGTAGATCGATCAAGAAGAGATACGCAGGCAGCGGTTTGTTGATTGTGTTCAACGCATATAAACAAACTTGCTAATGTGTATCTCAAACATGCAGAGATAGGGATTTCACAGTCCTTATCTCAATGTCAGTGAGCGTTTTGCTTCGGCAAAACGTAATATTAGCAGGTCTCCAAAAATGGCATTCTTCGGAATGCTCAAGAGATCCTTTGATAAAACAAAGGGATCGAATTCAACTTAAGAGTTTGATCCTGGCTCAGAATGAACGCTGGCGGCAGGCCTAAAACATGCAAGTCGAACGATGTAGCAATACAGAGTGGCGCACGGGTGAGTAACATGTGGGAA
>JBEIPH010000081.1:0-5428 GCA_040377115.1 Micavibrio sp.
CTGGAGCGAAGATGACCGCAAGGCACAGGCCCTGATGGAATTCCGCACCATGATGATGGTAACCACCCTTGGCTGCTATCGCCGACAGGAACTTGCCAATCTGCACGACTATTACAATTCACTGCTGACCAAAAACACCGACATGTACAAAACGGCCTATACCCGTGTTGGCGTTAAATTTGCCGCTCTTGCCGGTGCACCACGTGCGGGTATGCGCGCACAAGACACGCTTTCCACAACCAACGCCAACATTTACTCCAGCGTTGCCAATAACGAAGGCTTCTGTGCAATGGCGGGTGCCCTGCTGCGTCATGCTGCCAGCTTGAACTCGTCAGATGAACTGGCTGCGTTGTCTTACCGCGTTATCATGCGCCCGACACCGGCCGCCATCACCCAACAGCCAGCCCCCGGTCCAACCCCACCCCCGCTGAGCTGAAAATAAAGCACTCCCCAAACAGCCCCGCCCCCGCGCGGGGCTGTTTTTTTTGGCGCGAACAGCACTATATCTTCTCGACAGGTGGTAAAGTTTGTTCTATATATGTTCTCAACTGACTTTGAGGGTTTTTGTATGTCTGATAATAACAAGTTCATCCGCATCAAGGGTGCACGCGAACACAATCTGAAATCGATTGATGTTACCATCCCGCGCGACCAGCTGGTTGTTATCACGGGGCTGTCAGGCTCTGGCAAATCCTCTCTCGCTTTTGACACCATTTACGCCGAAGGCCAGCGCCGTTACGTCGAAAGCCTGTCCGCCTATGCCCGCCAGTTTCTGGAGCTGATGCAAAAGCCCGATGTCGACAGCATCGATGGACTGTCACCGGCAATTTCAATTGAACAAAAGACCACCTCGAAAAACCCGCGCTCGACTGTTGGCACCGTCACTGAAATTCATGACTACATGCGTTTGCTGTGGGCCCGTGTTGGCGTGCCTTACTCCCCCGCCACCGGCAAGCCCATCACCAGCCAGACCGCCACCCAGATGGTCGACCAGATCAAAGCACTGCCCGAAGGCACCAAGTTATACCTGATGGCCCCCATCGCCCGCGGCCGCAAAGGTGAATACCGCAAAGAATTTTTAGACCTGCGTAAAAAAGGTTTCCAGCGCGTCAAAATTGACGGCAAGTTTTACGAGATCGACGATGTCCCCACACTGGATAAGCAAATCAAACACGACATTAGCGTCGTGGTTGACCGCCTGATCGTCAAAAAGGAAATGGGCAACCGTCTGGCCGACAGCGTTGAAACCGCCCTGAAACTATCCGATGGGCTGGTTATCATCGAAAACGCCGATAATGGCGAAGAACAAATTTTCTCTGCCAAATTCGCCTGTCCCGTATCAGGCTTCACGATTTCCGAGATCGAACCACGTCTGTTTTCCTTCAACAATCCTTTTGGTGCCTGCCCGGCCTGTGATGGTCTTGGCAGCAAAATGACCTTTGATGCAGAACTTGTGGTGCCAGATCACGACCTCTCTTTGCGTGATGGCGCCATCGCGCCTTGGGCAAATTCATCATCGGGTTATTACGAACAAACACTTGAAAGCCTTGCCAAACACGCCAAGGTTTCCATGGACACCCCGTGGGCCAAGCTGCCCGCCAAATTCCACGACCTTGTGCTCAATGGCAGCAAGGGCGAAAAAATTTCTTTTAAATACTGGGATGGCAACAAGCATTACACCACCGCCAACAGCTTTGAGGGCGTCATCCCCAATATGCTGCGCCGCTATCGCGAAACAGAAAGCTTCCATATCCGCGAGGATCTTGAGCGTTACAAAATGGACGCCCCTTGCGACGCCTGCCACGGCATGCGCCTGAAGCCCGAGGCCCTCGCCGTTAAGGTTGACAAGCTCAATGTTAGCGAAGTATCTCAATTCTCGATTGAAAAAGCGTCGGAATGGTTTACCGGCCTGCACAAAAAGCTTGGCAAAAAAGACAACGAAATTGCCGTGCGCATTCTCAAGGAAATCAACGAACGCCTGACCTTTCTGCTCAATGTCGGGCTTGAATACCTCACCCTTTCGCGCACCTCTGGCACACTGTCGGGTGGCGAAAGCCAGCGTATCCGTCTTGCTTCACAGATCGGCTCTGGCCTGACGGGTGTCTTGTATGTGCTTGATGAACCTTCCATCGGCCTGCACCAACGCGACAACAATCGCCTGCTTGAAACGCTTAAATGCTTGCGCGACATCGGCAATACCGTGCTGGTTGTAGAACATGATGAAGACGCCATTCGCGCGGCTGACTATCTGATCGATATGGGCCCAGGTGCTGGCACACATGGCGGCACGGTTGTGGCAGCCGGCACACCCGCGCAAGTCATGAAAGATAAAAAAAGCATGACCGCCCAATACCTCAGCGGTGCGCGTGAAATTCCCCTGCCCGCCAAACGCCGTCAGGGCAAAACGATCAACAGCAAAAAAGGTGTGATCACCCAGTATCTCGAGGTTTTGGGTGCGCGCGAGAACAACCTTAAAAACGTTCACGCAAAGTTTCCTGTTGGCACATTTACTTGTGTGACTGGCGTGTCGGGATCAGGTAAATCAACCCTGACGATTGATACGTTTTACGCCGCCGTTGCAAAACGTCTGATGAAAGCCCGCACTATCCCCGGTGCGCACGATGAAATTCGCGGCCTTGAATATATCGACAAGGTCATCGATATCGACCAATCCCCCATTGGCCGCACCCCGCGTTCCAACCCCGCCACCTATACAGGTGCGTTTACCCCGATGCGCGAATGGTTTGCCGGCCTGCCCGAAGCCAAGGCGCGTGGTTATGGCCCGGGCCGTTTCTCGTTCAACGTCAAAGGCGGGCGTTGCGAAACCTGTGAAGGTGACGGTGTTATCAAGATTGAAATGCACTTTTTGCCAGACGTCCATGTAACGTGTGATGCCTGTAAAGGCACACGCTACAACCGCGAAACACTGGAAATCAAATACCGCGATAAATCCATCGCCGATGTCCTCGACATGACCGTCGAAGAAGGTGCCGAGTTTTTCAAGGCCGTGCCCGCCATTCGCGAAAAACTTGAAACCCTCAAAGAAGTTGGCCTTGGCTATATCCACATCGGCCAGCGTGCCACCACCCTGTCAGGAGGCGAGGCACAGCGCGTAAAACTCTCCAAGGAACTCGCCAAACGTTCAACCGGACGCACGCTTTATATCCTTGATGAACCCACAACAGGTTTGCATTTCGAAGACGTGCGCAAATTGCTTGAAGTTTTGCATCGACTGGTTGATCAGGGTAATACCGTGGTGGTGATTGAGCACAATCTTGAGGTCATCAAAACCGCTGACTGGATCATCGACATCGGTCCCGATGGCGGCGACAAAGGTGGGGAGATCATCATTCAAGACACACCCGAAAAAGTGGCCGCCGAAAAACGCAGCTTTACGGGGCAATTCCTGAAACCGCTGCTGACGCGAAAAAAGGCCGCTTAAGCAGCGGGCCTTGCCTGTGGCGTCGCGGTGGGCGCTGGCCTTTGTTCTTGCTGGGGCAGCGCAAAGCTGCCTTGGCGTGTTAGCCAGCCAAAATCAATCTGGCTTGCCACCTTTTCATGCTCGGTGGTTATAACGCCGCCATCGGCCAGCTCATTCATAACAAGAACAGCCTCCACAAAGCCAACTGCCTTTTGCCGCAATTCACGGTCATCCACACCCGGCACGTTAAGCAACTTGCGTGACAGGTGATAGCGACGCTCAAGGCTTGTCATGCCGCGGCCAAAATTGGGGTTCTTTGATTCAGCGTCCCGCAAAACATCAATCAGCTTTTTAACGGCAGAGGCATCTTGCAGTGCCTGCAGGGGGGTGATGGTGCCACGGCGCAGACCGATGGTTGAATAATGCCCAGCATCCTGACCAACCACAGCCCCGATCAATCTTAAATTTGCCCAATATTCGCGATATCCCTGCCGGTCGGCTTCCGGCAACATGCCCGCGGTCAAGCGATCAGCCACCAGATCGGCGTCAATTTCATGCACAGCCGAGGCTGACAACTGTTTATCCTGATCACAATGGCGTGCTTCGTGTGCCATGACCAATTGGTAATAATAACGCTCGATGTCTTTGGCTTGATCATCCGCAACGTCTTTGGCAGCCAAGCCTGTAAAGGATTCAAACAACACAGCAGACGTCACGCGGGCGGGCGGGCGAATAAAACATTGGCGTTTATCAAGCGGCATGCCGTCAGCAATACTGTATGCGTCAAGCGCGCTTGGCAGTACCACACCGCCAAAACCCATCACCAGCCCCGATGCGTAACTGAAAGAAGCCACCAGCGGTTTGAAGAAATATCCCGAACTATCTTGCCAGCTGATGCGCGCAGCCTGACCTGCCAGATGAAACGGCATCAGTGGATTGCGACGGTGATAAACACGAATGTCTTTTGTGGCAAAATGCTGTTGAAGCCCGTCTTGAAGACCCTTGCCAGCCATATGCTGATCCAGCGGCTGACTGACCAGATCAGGCGCCGCTGTCGTCACACCCGTTGCCGCCAGTGAAAAGGCCAGACGCAATCCCCAGCGGCGGTAAAAAGAACGGCGTTGCAGCTTTTTAACCCGCTTGAAAACATAGGGGTTGGCATCCACGGCGGCGCACGCGGCTTTTTCCATTTCAACACGCTCGGCGGTTTTTTTCTTCAGCCAGGCCAGCATAGATTCTCCAAACCATTGTCAGGGTGATGTACACAATAGCCAATTCTTTTTTATTATGCAAATTATACAATAAACCATTGTTTATAATATATAAAATAACAACCCAGCAAACCATATTAACAGAAGTATTTTACGCATTGACCTGCGCGTCACGCCTGCTAAGTTGCCGTAATTCTAAGCAAGCCCCTCACCTGTTAATTTAAACAAAAAGGATTCTCCCCCTATGGCCAATGAACTCTCCAAAGACAAAACAGCTTCCCGCATGGAAATCATTCTTGACGTAAACCTGCGTGGCCTGTGGAAAGGCCTGACCAAGATCTTCATTGAAGCACCCAACAACAGCCTCGCTTATGTCGGCGAGAAAGCTGAAAAAGTTTCTCGCCGGCTGATGTCCGGCCGCGCTTCTATCGCCACCATGCCTGCTGGCATCATGCTGCGTAACGGCGCCCGCTCAACCATGAACATGACAGACACCTCGGGCGATATCAGCATGTGGGCTGGCGGCGCACGCCTGATCGGTGGCCTTTCAGCAGCGGCTGCACTTTGGTTTGCCGGTAACTTTGTTGGTGGCACGATTGCTGCCACAGGTATTGGCGCTGCTATCACCGGTGCTGTTGGCAGCTGGGGCACGCTTGCTGTCGGCCTCGTTGTCTCAGCCCCCATCGTTCTGCCTGCTTTTGGTGTCACCACAGCGGTTGCTGTGATTGCCTCTGCCGCACTGGTTACCGGCCTGTCAGTTGTACCTGCCGTTGCCAACCTGCCTGTTGCCTTCAAG
>JBEIPH010000030.1:0-7484 GCA_040377115.1 Micavibrio sp.
CCCAAATCCCCCGGTTCCCTCCCGGGGGATTTTTTTATGCGCCGTGATGGAGGTACAAAAAAACGCGCCGTTTGACGGGCGCGCTTTTTGTTAGCTGAAAATATACTTACTTCGCCTGCTGCATCCATTTGATGATGGCTGCGCGGTCTTCTGGTTTTTTCATGCCGGCATAACCCATTTTGGTGCCTGGCAGTGATTTTTTAGGATTCCACAGGAACGCATTGAGTTCGTCCACTGTCCAGCTGCCACCCTTGGCTTTGAGTGCGTCTGAATAAGCGAAGTCACCCATATGCGCGGTCTTGCCACCGACAACACCATAGAGGTTTGGGCCGACTTTGTTAGCACCGCCTTGCGTGAAAGTGTGGCAAGCTGCACAAACCTTGGAAAGTTTTTCACCCTGCGCGATGTCGGCTGTTGCCATCAGATCGGCAATCGGCTCGGCCACTGCCGGGGCTGCGGCACCACCGCCTGCCTCTGCACCCGCTTCGGCTTCGGCGACTGGATAGGCGTCCTCGGCTGGTGTTTTGGGGTGATAGATAACGTGAGAAACAAATCCCGCCATCATGGCCGTGATACCGGCGATCAGAATGGCAGCGAAAAGATTATTGAATTGCGGAGACATGGTATAGAACGCCTTGGATGGTGGTGGTTTATCCTTTTATCCAAAGACCTTAACCGTTTTTGGGTGCGCCTGCAATCGGGGACTTGCGCACATGTTCAGCAATCGGCTCGGTCGGCTGGGCTTCAACATCCCAGGGGAAGTAAATCCACGTATCCTGACTGACCATAGTCACATAGGTATCCACCAGCGGCTGGCCGGCGGGCTTGGCATAGACGGTGGCAATATGCGCCTTGGGCAGCATGGTACGCAGCAATTTGACGGTGTTGCCGGTATCGGCCAGATCATCAATGATCAGCCAGCCTGCGCCATCGCCGACAAGGTCGATATCGATGTTTTTAACGATGTGCATCTCGCGCTGGGTTTTGTCGTCGTAGCTGGAAACACCAATGGTTTCAACGACTTTGATATCAAGTTCGCGGGCAACAATGCCGGCGGGGATCATACCGCCGCGGGTAATGGCAATAATGCCCTTCCACGGGGTTTCGTTTTCGACCAGACGCCACGAAAGCGCCTTGCTGTCGCGGTGCAGTTGATCCCAGGTCACGATGTACCGTTTGCTATCAGACGCCATGGCTGCACCTCCTGTTTGCCGACAACAAATTTATATTTGATGCAGCGCAAAAAGGCAAGGGTGAATTATATACGTAAAATCAATGCGCTTCGGCCCAGTTCTGGCCAAAACCACATTCAACGACCAAGGGCAAACTAAGCCCCACACCGGCCTCTTCCATCACTTTTTTGACCAGTGCGGCGGTGGTGTCTTGTTCGGCCACAGGTACCTCGAACAACAATTCGTCATGCACCTGCACCAGCATGCGGGCACCCAGCCCCGCACGCGCAAGCGCACCAGGCAGTGCAATCATCGCACGTTTCATGATGTCAGCCGCCGTGCCCTGCAGCGGCGCGTTGATGGCCTGACGTTCAGCACCATTGCGGATACCCATGTTTTTATCATTGATACCGCGCACAAAACATTTGCGACCGTAAAATGTTTTTACAAATCCGTTTTTGCGGGCTTCTTCCTTGGCGCGGTCCATGAAGTTTTTAAGCTCAGGAAAGCGCGCCAGATATTGTTTGATGTAATTGGCGGCTTCGGCCTGTGGTATACCCAGTTGTTTTGCCAGACCAAACCCGCTGATGCCATAGATGATGCCAAAGTTAATCGCCTTGGCATTGCGGCGGATCTCGGATGTCATCTGGTCAAGCGGCACACCAAAGACTTGCGCTGCAGTGGCGGAGTGAATGTCGACACCATCATGAAACGCCTGCTTGAGCGCCTTGATATCGGCAAGCTCTGCCGCCAGACGCAATTCAACCTGCGAATAGTCCGCGGACAGCAGCACATAGCCATCTTCAGGCACAAAGGCACGGCGGATCTTGCGGCCATTTTCGGATTTGATCGGAATATTCTGCAAGTTGGGATCAGATGATGACAACCGCCCCGTGTTCGTACCCGCCATCGAGAACGACGTATGCACACGGCCTGTTTTTGGATTAATCGCCTCGGGCAGTGCGTCGGCATAAGTACTTTTCAGCTTTGACAGCCCACGCCACTCGATGATTTTATCAACGATGGCGTGGCCCTGATGGGATAACTCCTCCAGTACATCGGCAGAGGTTGAATAGCCCCCTGTTTTAGTCTTGCGACCGCCGGGCAGGCCCATGGATCCAAACAAAACATCACCAAGCTGCTTGGGCGATCCAATGTTGAATGACTGTCCAGTTTCCTGATGGATTTCCTGTTCCAACGCCAAAATCTGTTTGGAAAATTCGTTGGACAGACCGCGCAGTACGGTGGTGTCAACCTTGATGCCCTGCCATTCCATGTCGGCCACAACCGTTGACAGTGGGCGCTCGATGGTTTCATAGACTGTGGTCATAGATTCAGATGGCAAGCGTGGCTTGAAGGCCTGATGCAGGCGCAGCGTTACATCGGCATCCTCGGCGGCATAATCACGCGCCTTATCGAGTGGCACCAGATCAAACGTCACCTGATTTTTGCCACTGCCCACCACTTCTTCAAAGGCGATGGTTTTATGATCGAGCAGCAATTGCGCCAGCTCATCCATGCCATGGCCATGCTGGCTGCCATCCAGCACATAGGACAACAACATGGTGTCGTCATAGGGCGCTACACGAATGCCATAGGCCAAAAACATCTGCATGTCGTATTTAATATTGTGGCCGATTTTAAGAACGCTTGCGTCCTCCAGCAGCGGCTTGAGCAGCGCCATGGCGCGATTGACCGGTATCTGGCGCAAATCAGCCGCCTCGGCTGGTTTATCGCTCATGGAGAAATCAAAGGTTTCGGCATAACCCTTCGGGTCGCGGTGCTGCAGTGGCACATAGCACGCCTCGCCCGCGCCAACGGACAGCGATACGCCAACCAACTGCGCCATGGCAGGTGTCAGGGCGGTTGTCTCGGTATCAACAGCCACAATGCCGGCCGCAATGGCGCGATCAATCCAGAGCTGCAGGGTGGCTTCATCCTGCACCAGTTCATATCCGCTAAAGGGGATTTTTCCTGTTTCGGGCTTTGGCCTTACAACACCGATTGCGGGGTCATTGGCGGCTGTGGCGACTGTCGCTGCACTGCCACCAAACTGTTTTTCCATGCGTGCCAGCACGCTTCTGAAACCTTGCGTTTGCAGGAAGGTAAACAGCTTTTGTTTGTCTGGCGTTTGCATGCGCAATTCTTCAAGCGGAGTGTCAACCGCCACATCGTCCTTCAGTCGCACCAACTCGCGCGAAATGCGGGCTTTGTCCGCGTTATCAATCAGCGCCTCGCGCCGTTTGGGTTGTTTGATTTCGCCCGCGCGTGCCAAGAGCGTATCAAGATCGCCATATTCATTAATCAGCTGTGCCGCTGTCTTGACGCCAATGCCCGGTACTCCCGGCACGTTATCGACACTGTCACCGGCCAGTGATTGCACATCGACAACTTTGTCTGGCGTGACGCCAAATTTTTCCAAGACGTCTGCTTCGCCCATATACTTGTTCTTCATGGGGTCAAACATGCGCACACCTTCGCGCACCAGCTGCATCAGGTCTTTGTCGGATGATACGATCGTTACAGCGCGCCCCTGTGCACGGGCCAGACGTGCGTAGGTGGCGATCAGGTCATCGGCTTCAAAGCCCTCTTTTTCCAGCGCTGGGATAGAAAAGGCCTGTGTCGCCTCGCGGATCAGCGGGAATTGCGGAATAAGGTCTTCGGGGGTTGCATCGCGGTTGGCTTTGTATTCGGCATAAATGTCGTTGCGATAGTTTTGACGTGCCGCATCGAATATCACGGCAATATTTGGCACGTGCATATCGGTAATCAGCTTGACCAGCATATTGGTAAACCCAAGCACGGCATTAACCGGCGTGCCATCGGGCCGATTAAGCGGTGGCAGCGCATGATAGGCGCGGAAAATAAATCCCGAACCGTCGACAAGGAACAGTTCGGACTCACGGGCTGTTTCATCCATGGGGGCGGCTCGCTTGAGAAGATGGGTTTGTAAGAACATGCCTGAACATAGCTTTTTTATGCCCCTGCCGCGCCCCCAAAATACATATATTGTTGATCACAAAGGTAAAAACAGCCAATCCCTTCAAATTAAATAGAAAAATGCCGTTTTACGTCTTAAATTTACGTATTAATTAACTCAAGATTAAGTCGCATTTTATACAATAAAAGAATAGCCATCCGGGGGATTTGGCTGCTTTGGGGGAAATCAATGCAGGGCGGTACGGGTAACAATACCTACACCTATACCTATGGTCAGACAGATAACACTGTCACCGATGCCGGCGGTTCGGCTGATCGCATTATTTTGCCTTCAAACAGCGCGCAAGGCAGCGGCCTTCAAAAGATCTCCCTTGAACGTCACGCTGACAGCGATGGCAACTATTACGACCTGACGATCAAGTTTGCCAATTACCCCAGTGCCGAACTTATCGTTACCGACCAATTCAACCCTGACAACCCCGATGCCCTGATCGAGAAAATTGACAACGTGTGGACAGCTTATCCTGTCTATATCGACAATGGATCTGAAATTACCACGACCTATGTTATCGAATTCAAACAGGTCAACTTTTTTGGATCACTGCGCGACCCTTCCCCGATTGCAACTTATGGCTCTGATGACAATGACATCATCAGCAACCTTGATTACAACATCATTATTCAAACCAGCCTGCATGTTGAAACCATTACCGCAGGTGGCGGTGATGACACTGTCTATCTTGACCATCATAACCTTGCAAGCGGGTCTGTTTATGCAGATGGCGGCACGGGTGACGATACGATTATTGCCTCCGGCGATGGACTGGGCGGCGCTACCAACCAAGACATCAACTTTTTACCCGGTGGAAATGTTGAAGCCTTTGCCGAAGGTGGCGATGGCAACGACACAATGATTTCCGTCAGCGGCAACAACGTCTTTAACGGTGGTACAGGCGACGATACCTTCGTCTGGCAGGGCGGCAACCTGCAAATCACCGAGGCTTTTGGCGATGAAAACGGCACCAACGATACACTGGTTATTGATATTGGAAACCTTTCGCTTTCCGACCTCAGCTTTTCAACCGTTGCTGGCACCACGGCCGTTCGCATCGGCGTAACAACCGATAATGGCACGGCGTATGTGGAAAGCCAGGTTGACTTTGGTAACTTTGGCGCCGCGGTTGAATGGCTTGAAATTGCCGGCACCAACATGCCCCGCATTGATTTTTCCAGCTACGATACCATTACACAAGACTGGGTGCTTGGCAGCAGCGGCAATGATACGCTATCCGGCCAGACGGTTCTTGGCGGTGAGGGCAACGATACCGTTGGCGGCACAGCTGGTGACGATATCCTTGCTGGCGGCAAAGGTGATGATACGCTTACCACCACAGCTGGCAGCGATTATCTTGACGCCGGTGATGGTGATGACACCTTCAAATTCTCGCGCGATGACCTGAACGAAAGCGAAACCAGCCAGATGGTTGGCGGTCGCGGCAAAGACACCTTTGAACTGCGCCTGACGGCGGAACAATACGCAACCGCAGCCGTGCAAAATGACCTGATGCTGTTTAAAGACTTTTTGATTGCAACTGCAGATACATCCACCCTGCATTCATCTACGTTTGAATTTGCCTCCCTTGGCCTTACCCTGCGCGACATCGAAAGCCTGCGCCTGTTTGTAGATGGCGTAGAAATTTTGAATTTTGACCCCCTGTCAAATACCGCCCCCGAAGCTTTGGATGATAATTTTTCAAGCATTACAGGCGAAATACTTGCAGGCAACGTGCTGACCGATAACGGCAACGGCGCTGACCGCGATGTTGACGAAAACCAGACAATAACAGTTACCGCCGCCGTCATCATAACCGCAAACGGTGGCCGCGTAAGCCTGAATGTAGACGGCAGCTTTACCTACGAAGCAGCTGAAGGCTTTATTGGAGAAGACCAGTTTACCTACACCATCACAGACGGCCTTGGTGGGTCAGACACTGCAACCGCCGTTATTACAGTTGCACCCCCGCCTAACACCGCGCCCGATGCAGTGGCTGATGTATTTGATATGAACGGCGCCGCGGCCCTGGCGGGCAATGTACTTGGCAATGATACGGACGCCGAGGGTGATGCGCTTGACGTTGTAACAACAGGCACCTTTTCCACAGCAAATGGCGGCCTCGTCACCGTCAATGCTGATGGATCGTTTAGCTATATTGCCGCCGATGGCTTTAGCGGTGCTGACAGTTTTGAATATACCATCACTGATACCGCAGGCCTGAGCGATACAGCCACCGTCACACTGAATAACGTTAACGGCAACGCTGATCTGCCGCCTGACATCGTGACCGAAGATATAAAAACCTTTGCCACCCTGACAGAAACCGTGATTTCACAAGACATCGTGGCGGGTACGCAAACCTTCCCCGCGGTGGTGGAACGCGTCAAGCTTGTGCCAACCTCGCTTATCAACGGTGTTGATCGCGCCAATCTAACGCTGCAACACGACCTTGAGGTCAAAGTCAATTTTGTCAGCGAAGGTGCAGGATACCAAAACACGCTGGGCGTTTATACCATCGGCCCTGATGGCAGGATTGGCAATGTGCAGTTGCTGGCAACCAATCTGTCCGGTACTGGGGCTGGCGTCTTTGGTGGTGGCAGCTTTAATACCGGTGATATCATCAAAAATCTGGGCACGCTGCCCGCCGGTACAGAACTTGGCTTCTTTATTGTTGCCGACGGGTGGAACAAGAATAACGAATTCAAAAAACTTGAAATGGGATCAGGCTATTTTGATTTTCAGGGCAAGAACAACAGCGACCCCGTCTATGTCAACGACCTGAACAAAACGACCGAGCTGGTATTCGTGCAGACCACCATCGACAAACACGGCAAAGCCCACCACCTTGAAATCAACATCAAAGGCGACATCTACCACACCGCCAGCACAAGTCTGAATGCGGATGGCAAGGTACACTCGGTATCAGGGATCAACAACAACGGCAATCTTCAGATCGGCTTTGAAGATCTTTACGGTTATGGCGACGCGGACTTTAACGACGTTCTGATCGAGATTGAATTTGGCAGCACGACCGAAATCGGCCTGACCGATGTCGTGGTCGCCGGTAACTTTGATATCACTGACAGTGATCAAGACGGCATCTCAGGCGCCACAATCAGCTTTGCGAATGGCCAGCAGGCAGGAGATTTCCTCAGCTTTTATGGCCTTGGCCCAACAACTGGTGGCCTGATAGAGGGCACCAATATCACCGCCAGTTTTGATGCAAATGGCAATCTTTTGCTCAACGGTATTGATAGCGCTGAAAATTACGAAGCCGTGCTGCGCGCTGTAACACTTAATTCTTCTGCCAATAACCC
>JBEIPH010000096.1:0-5140 GCA_040377115.1 Micavibrio sp.
GCGGTTGACAGGTCATTGAGGATGACATGCACCATGCGTTCGATCAGCTTGGTTTCAATGGTGGTATAAGGACGGCCTTCTACACGCAATGCGCTGGTGCCGCGACGGCCGCCCAGCAGTACGTCAACGATGGCGTAAATCAGCGCGCTGTCGACAACCATCAAGCCATGGTCATCCCATTCCTCGGCCTTGAAGATGCCAAGCATGGCGGGCAGAGGGATGGAATTGAGGTAGTCGCCAAAACGTACCGAAGAAATATGATCAAGGCTGATTTCAACGTTATCAGAGGTCAGATTGCGCAAGCTGGTTGACATCAGGCGCACCAGACGGTCAAACACGATGTCAAGCATCGGCAGACGTTCATAGTTCACCAGAGCCGAGTTGATCAGCTCCATGATGCCCGAGCGGTCTGCCGAATTGCTGGCGTCGTCAAAACCCAGCAGGCTGTCAATCTCGCTTTGGTCGAGAATGCGGCCTTCGTCCTTGCTTTCGGTCTTATCGGTGATGTCCTGCTCGCTCATCGCCATGCCCTCCCTGGGCTTGTTCTGCTACTGGACCAGAATTTCCTGAAACAGCACATCGCGTACCTTGATACTGGGTGCTGCTGCTTTTACACGGCTTAAAAGTTCAATCTTCATGCGGTACATGCCCGAAGATCCACGCAGATCTTCGATGCGCAGTTCGCGCAGATACGTCTGGAACTGGTCAACCACGCGCGGCAGGATCAGCTCAAACTTCGGCAGGTCTTCTGCCTTTTCAAGCTCTACTTTCAACGAAATCTTTAAGAAGCGCGCCTGTTTGCCATTGGCATTCAGGTTAACAATCATGTCGGGGATCGCAAAGAACGTACCGGGCAGGTTGGCTTCGGCTTTGGCTGCCAGTTCGGCTGCGCAGTCTTCGTAATGTTCGTCGCCTTCGGTAACGCTTTCACAATTTGGTTTTGTTTTGCCCAGCACCTTGTCAAGCGCGCCGGTGAAATAGGCCGCAGCACCGCCGCCAAGCAACAACACAGCCAGCATAACGCCGGCGATGATCAGCGTTTTCTTTTTACTGCCGCCACCTTCTGCGGTGCCTTCGGCTGCAACATCCTGCTCCGCACCTTCTTTGGCGTCAGCTTTCAATTCGTTCTTGTCGGCCATCGTGTGTTGTCAAAACCCCTGTTGGTGGCGAAAACGGCCTGTCGTCGTTATGGTCAATCTGACGCTGGCAGCTTTCGCGAAAGCAACTCCTTATAAAACCCTGCATATATCGTGCCACAGACTACTCCTTATTGTCAGGTGTTTTTGCGCAGTCGATTTTTCAAGAGGGGCAGCAAAATTGGATGTCACTGGCAAATTCTGCCGAGCCTGATGGCAACTGCATAATTTACATAGCGAAAACAAGCCGCGGATATAAGCTAACCAATTGATAAATATATCTTTTTATCTTGGCACGGTTTCTGCATTTGCTGTTTGTGGGTTCTTGTTGCGCCTGACATCCGAAAACGGAGCAAGCGTGACGCACAAACGAGATAAAACAAAGGTGGTGATGTCATGGAAAATATTTCCTACATCGGTCTATCGCAGCAAATAGCGCTGCAACAACAAATGAACGTAACGGCCAACAACGTGGCCAACATGAGTACACCAGGCTTTAAAGGTCAGCGTGTGTTGTTCGTCGACTATCTCAACAAAGGTAAAGGTGCGCAGCCCCAAGACACGCTGCAGCAGGTTATCAACTACGCCAGCTATCGCAGCCTTGAACAGGGCGTCTTGCAGCAAACCGGCAATCCGCTTGATGTCGCAATCGAAGGCGATGGTTATTTTGCAGTAACAACAGCCGCGGGCAGACGTTATACCCGTGCCGGTAACTTCACACTCAACGCCAACCGCGAAATCGTCACCAAAAATGGACAGCCTGTTGAAGGCGATGGTGGCGGACATCTGGTTATTCCGCCAGAGGCCACCAGCATCACCATCACGCGTGATGGCACCATCACCACCAATCTGGGCGATGTGGGCCGACTGAAAGTAACCAATTTTGAAAACGAACAATTGCTGGTTGAACAGGGCAACAACCTGTTGCGCGCCCCGGCAGATATCGTCGAGCGCCCGCCAGAAGACCTGCGCGTTGTGCAGGGCTCTATTGAAGGCTCAAACATCAACCCGATCCTTGAAATGAACCGCATGGTGGAAGTGTTGCGGATGTATCAGTCAACGCACCGCATGCTGCAAAACGACCACGAACGCATCAGATCAACCATTCAAAAGCTTACCCGCGTATAACGGATTTTTAAAACAGGAGAAAAACCATGTCTTTGACCCTTGATATCGGCGCCACCGGCATGCTTGCCCAACAGCTGAACGTCGATGTTATTTCCAACAACATCGCCAACATGACCACCACGGGTTATAAGCGCCAGCGCGCGGAATTTCAGGATTTGCTCTATCAAACCCGCGTCCGTGCCGGTGCAAATTCGTCTTCTGATGGCACAACCATCCCCGCTGGTATCCAGATGGGTCTTGGTGTGAAGGCAGGTTCGGTTTACCGCATCAACGAACAAGGTGCGCTGCAAATGACAGGCAACCAGCTTGATATCGCGAACAAAGGTCAGGGTTACTTTCAGATTACCTTGCCAGGTGGCGAGCTTGGCTACAGCCGCGATGGTTCTTTCCAGCTTGATCAAAACGGCCAGATGGTGACATCGGAAGGTTATTTGCTGGAACCAGCCATCACCATCCCCAATGACGCGGTTGACATCACCATCAATGACTCAGGCGAAGTACTGGTCAAAATCGAAGGCCAGCCCGCATTGCAAAACGTTGGACAGATCCAGCTGGCTATTTTTGCCAACGATGCCGGTCTTGAAGCGATCGGTGACAACCTCTACCTCGAAACCGAAGCTTCTGGCCCTGCCATTATCGGCAACCCCGGTCAGGAAGGCTACGGCGGTATTGAACAGGGCGCGCTTGAAAGTGCGAACGTGAATATCGTTCAGGAGATTACCGCCCTTATTCAGGCCCAGCGTGCTTACGAGATGAACTCAAAAGTCATCCAGACGGGCGATGAAATGCTGTCAACGGTAACCAACCTGAGATAACGCAAGTTTAAAGCCTGACTTTGCCCTTGGGAGGGGGTAGCCATGCAAAAAACGATCATAAAACAAGAAAAAACCACCAACCAGACGCGTCGCTTGCTGATGGCGGTTGCTATGGCTGCCCTGCTGGTCAGCCACGCAGAAGCCGCCACGCTCAACCGCGAAGTTGAAGTGACCGGCGATGTGATTACGGTTGGTGATTTGTTTACTGGCGTTGAAAAGCATGCAGACTATGTACTGGCACAAGCCCCAAAGCCTGGCGATGTGCTGCGTTTGCCTGCCCATGATCTCAAGCGTGTGTCTGATACCTTTAATCTTGGTTGGCAGCCATCAAGCCATCTTGATCAGGCTGTTATCCGCTCAGCCGCGGTAACCGTTGAAAGCCAGGGTGTGATTGATGCCCTGACAGCAAAACTGGCAGAAGATTTTCCGGGCCAGCGATTTGAAATTCAACTGCCCCAAAAAATGCCTGCCTTTTCGCCCGACGCTATCAAGGAAATGGCGATTGAAAGCCTGAAGGCCAATCAAGAACGCCAAACATTCGAAGCGCGCCTGACCGCGGGCACGCAAAGCCACGTTATCAACGGTCGCATGTTCTCGCTGGTGTCCGTACCAGTACTGAAAAGCACATTTAAAAACGGCGACATGATTTCAGCGGTTGATGTTGAATACGCGGATTTGCGTCAAAGCACGCTGCCTGCCAATACACTGCTGGATGCGCAGCAACTGGTTGGCCTGACACCACGCCGTCTGGCACCTGCGGGCAAACCCCTGCAAGTTTCAGATCTTGAATCTCCGATGATGGTTAAAAAAGGCCAGACGGTCACCCTGCAACTTAAAAGCGGGTCACTGAGCCTGAGCCTGCAGGGCAAAGCCATGCAAAATGGTGCGGCTGGCGATACGGTGCGTGTGCTGAACACAGCGTCTAATCAGGTGGTTGAAGGCACGGTTAGCGGCTTTCAAAGGATCGACGTGATGCCTGCGACGAACGCTCAAATCATTAACTAAAACACAACTATAAAAAAACAAATCGGGAGTGAGTAAACATGAAAAAGCAAAACAACAAACATCTTTTGATCCTGCCAGTGATTGCCAGTCTGACCCTGACCGCGTGTGGCGGCATGGGCGAGCGCATCTCAAACATTGGCAAGCCCCCAAGCATGAGCGCTGTGGGCAACGCGATGTCGCCAAGCGACAGTGTGCGCCCTGTGCAGCTGCCAATGCCTACACAGGAAATCGCCGTGGCCAGCCCCAATTCGCTGTGGCAGGCATCACGCCAGACCTTCTTTAAAGATCAGCGCGCACACAAAGTCGGCGACATCCTGACCATCATGGTTGATATTGATGATGAAGCAGATCTTGAAAACACAACCGAGCGCACCCGCACGGGTGGCGAGGCGGCAGGACTTTCAAACCTGATGGGCCTTGAAGGTTACTTGGGCAAGGTATTCCCCGGTGGTGTTGATCCAACCCAGTTGGTGGATGCCTCCAGCAACTCGACCAATACCGGCGAAGGCGCCATCGAGCGTGATGAAGAGATTAAACTGAAACTTGCCGCCATGATTACGCAGGTCCTGCCAAACGGTAACTTTGTTATCCGCGGCAGTCAGGAAGTGCGCGTCAACAACGAAGTGCGCGAACTGCAACTTGATGGCATCATCCGCCCCGAAGATATCCTGAACAACAACTCGATCAGTCACGAGAAAATTGCCGAAGCCCGCGTTTCTTACGGCGGTCGTGGCACCCTGAGCGATGTTCAGCAAGCCCGCTATGGCCAACAGTTTTACGACATCGTCTTCCCCTTCTAAGGAAGACACCTAAGACCACCTCCTCGTTCCCCGAGGAACCCACTCCCCCACCTTTACGCGCCGGTTGGCAAGGTATGTCCTTGTCTTCCGGCGCTTTTTTCTTTTTTTAATCCGATTTTAATCTGCCCCGTATAAAATTGACTGAAATATTAAAGGAGTTTTTTTAATGGGTGATTTTTTACGCAGCGATGATTTGTGGCGCATCATGGTTCGCACCAAGATTGATCAGACAGAATTAAAACCCGAATATATTCCA
>JBEIPH010000034.1:0-7262 GCA_040377115.1 Micavibrio sp.
AGTTTACATCATGATTTTGCCAGCCTTTGGTATTGTCAGCCACATCGTATCAACCTTCTCGCGCAAGCCGATCTTTGGTTATCTCGGCATGGCTTATGCCATGGTGGCCATCGGTTTTGTCGGCTTTGTTGTGTGGGCGCACCACATGTACACCGTTGGTATGTCGGTTAACACCCGCGCGTACTTCACGGCAGCGACGCTGATCATCGCTGTACCCACGGGGATTAAAATCTTCTCGTGGATTGCCACCATGTGGGGCGGGTCATTGAGCTTTAAGACGCCGATGATGTGGGCGCTTGGGTTTATCTTCCTGTTCACCGTTGGCGGTGTGACGGGGGTTGTTCTTGCCAACGCGGGTATGGACGTGGTGTTGCACGACACCTATTACGTTGTCGCGCACTTCCACTATGTTCTCTCGCTTGGTGCGGTGTTTGCCATCTTTGCCGGTTTTTATTACTGGATTGGCAAAATGTCGGGCCGTCAGTACCCCGAGTGGGCTGGCCAGCTGCATTTCTGGACAACCTTTATTGGCGTTAACATGATCTTCTTCCCGCAGCACTTCCTTGGTCTGCAGGGCATGCCACGCCGTATTCCTGATTACAGCGATGCTTATGCGGGCTGGAACATGGTGTCGAGCTATGGTGCGTATTTCACCTTTGCTTCGACCATCTTCTTTGTCGGTGTTGCGCTCTACACCATTTTTGCTGGCAAAAAAGTACCTGGCAATTATTGGGGTGAGGGTGCTGATACGCTGGAATGGCATGTTTCATCGCCACCACCGTTCCACCAGTTCGATATCCAGCCGGTGATGAAGTAAGAAAGTTTACTTTTTACCGCGTGTCAAAGCCCGTACCGGAGCAGCCGGTGCGGGCTTTTGCATTTTCAAGCTGTGCACTTTGCCAAAAGGGCTGGCCGTGGCAACGGGGATCGTGTCGAAATAAGCGCCATAATAGCTGCGCGCCACGCTGGCGGCGATGGGGCGTGTTCTGTCGTTGCCTTCAGCATCCGTGCTGACAGCGATCACAATGCCGTCGCTTTCAAGACGTTCGCCTACGGTTCCGGTGCCGTGTACAGCCAGAGGTATATCAACGATAAAAACTTTTTCTTCTGTGGCGGGGCGTACGCCAAAAGAGGCCGCTTGGTATTGCTGCGGTTTGATGTCTTGTTGAGATCCATCAGACATCTTCCACACCAGCGGTTTCAGCTTGTCGCTTTGTGCGGCAAAGGGGGCGGGGCCGTAAGCTTCGGCAAGGAGGTCTGAAAGGTGGCCGTTTTTGAGATCGGCAAGAAGTTCCAGTGAAAATCCGTTTTTGCCAAGGTCGTAGCGATCAACCAGTGTCTGCGCATTGCGGTATTGATCCGCCAGCGTGTCGCCTTTGATCATCATCATCACGGCCGTGCTGTCGCCGTTGGCGGGGATGGATTCTTCTTTGCTTGAATGATCGCCCGGGTTTTTAAAGGTCAGGGTCTGGCCGGTCAGGTTTTCGCAAATCAGGCGCAGGTCGGGGCGGCGCGGCGTTGCGGGCAGGCTGGCGCCGTTGGCTTCAAGCAGCTTTTTGACCTGACGCCACAGGGCATCGCCAGAGAGGACTTTTTCTGTCCAGCTTTTGCCCGTGCTGAAGGTGTTGAAATCGTTACCGAGTGACATGAAGTAATTTTACAATATGTAAAATATATTGTCAAATGGCACTTCAATTACTATTTAAACCTTGTGCATCAATATGTTATTACTAAGCCCATGACTGCGATTACCACCCCTTATGCCGCTTTTTACGAGGCCACGGTCTCTGACTTCATCGCGCTGCTCAAGCCGAGAGTGATGTCACTGGTCGTGTTTTCAGGTGTGGCCGGGCTGGTGATGGCGACCACAACACAAAATGCACTGCATCCTTTTTTGGCCTTGGTTGCGGTGTTCTGTATCGCCATTGGCGCGGGCGCTGCGGGTGCTATCAACATGTGGTACGAGCGCGATATCGACGCCGTGATGAACCGCACAAAAAACCGCCCCCTGCCACAAGGTCGCGTCACACCCGATGATGCACTGGCATTCGGCGTTGTGCTGACGGTGCTGGCTGTTGGATTGATGGGCGTTGCTATTAACTGGATAGCGGCGGCCATTCTGGCGTTTGCTTCTTTCTTTTATGTTTTCGTTTACACCATCTGGCTTAAACGCTCGACACCGCAAAATATTGTGATTGGTGGCGCTGCTGGTGCTTTCCCGCCGATGATTGGCTGGGCGGCGGTGACGGGTGATGTGTCATGGCCATCGTTTATGATGTTCCTGCTGATCTTTTTGTGGACGCCGCCACATTTCTGGGCCTTGGCCTTGTTTAAAAACGAAGATTACAAACGTGCCGGCGTGCCGATGTTGCCTGTTGTGGCAGGCCCCCGCGCCACCAAAATCCAAATGCTGTTTTACACCCTGTTGCTGACGCCTGTTGTGTTGGCGCCCTATGCGATGGGTATGGTGGGTGTTGGCTATCTGGCAGGTGCGGTTGTGTTACAGGGCCTGTTTATCCTGAGCGCGGTGCGCGTGCTGAACGAGGTGGGCGATAAATACGCGCGCATCATGTTTGGCTACTCAATTTTTTATCTTTTCGCGCTGTTCGCGCTGATGATGATGGACAAGGTGTAAACATGCCCCACAGCGATCTGCACCAGAAAAAGAAAATCAAAAACTACGCCATCCTTGCGGCGTTGGTGTTGTTTATGTTGACCGTCTTTTTTGTCAGCATCATCCGCATGAAACAGGGGATGGGCGGATGAGCGCCAAGACGCCAGCAGACATGGCCGCCAAAAACCGTCGCGTGATGACCGCGACGCTGTTGTTTGTGGCTGTTATGATTGGTGTGGCTTTTGCCTCTGTGCCGCTTTACCGCATGATCTGTCAGGTAACGGGCTGGGGCGGCACGACGCAAATGGTTGAAACCAACCCCAACAAACCTATCGAGCGCATGATCACCGTCCGCTTTGACAGCAACGTATCGCGTGACCTGCCGTGGGAATTCAAGCCCGAGGCGCGCGAAGTGCGTCTTAACATCGGCGCTGATGGTCTGGTGTCTTTCCTTGCCAAAAACAAAACCGGCAAGCCGCTGACCGGTACGGCTGTGTACAACGTCACACCGCTTAAGGCCGGCAAGTATTTTAACAAGACGCAGTGTTTTTGCTTTGGCGAACAGGTGCTGGAACCCGGCCAGAGCGTACACATGCCTGTCGTTTTCTTTGTTGATCCGGCTATCGTCAATGATCCTGAAATGAAGGACATTGATACGATCACGCTGTCTTATACTTTCTTTAAGGCGCAAACACCCGAGCTTGAAGAAGCGATTGAAAAATTCACCACCGAGCAGCCCGCATCGGGCGCATCACCAAGCTAGCCAAAACCAGAGGAAGAACACCATGGCCGAGAAAATTGCATACGATCTGACAGGCGGCAAACCGCATCCATACCATCTGGTAGCGCCAAGTGTATGGCCACTGGTTGGCGCCTTTGCGGCGGGCTTGCTGGCGATTGGTGCTGTCATGTTCATGCACAAAGCGGAATTTGCAGGTATCAGCATAGGTCTTAAGGGTGTGCTGATCGGCTTTGCTTCTGTGCTTGCTGTGATGTGGTTTTGGTGGCGCGATGTCATCCGCGAAGCGGTGGTTGAAAAAGCCCACACGACGGTGACCCGCGTTGGTTTCCGTTACGGCATGGCGCTGTTTATTGCCTCCGAAGTGATGTTCTTCGTGGCGTTCTTCTGGGCATTCTTTGCAGCCAGCCTGTTTCCAACCGATGCGATCGGCAACGTTTGGCCGCCTGCGAATGTTGTGCCAATTGAGGCTTTTGGCCTGCCGTTCCTGATGACCATGATCCTGCTGCTATCAGGTTGCACGGTTACCTGGGCGCATCACGCCATCATCGAGGGCCGTCAGGAAGACGCCGTTAACGCGCTGATCTACACGGTTGGTCTTGGCATTATCTTTACAGGCTTTCAAATCTATGAATACCATCACGCAACCTTTGGGTTCAAAGACGGCATTTATTCATCTGCCTTCTATATGGCCACTGGTTTTCACGGTTTCCACGTTCTGGTTGGTACAATCTTTTTGGCGGTCTGCCTGTTCCGTGCCCGCAAAGGCCACTTTACGGCTGAAAGTCATTTTGGCTTTGAAGCCGCGGCGTGGTACTGGCACTTCGTTGACGTGGTGTGGCTGTTCCTGTTTGCTGCCATTTACTGGTGGGGCAACGCCTGAGCCTTTTAACCGACCTTGCCTTTTGCTTTAAGCCGCGCTGTCCGCAGTGTCGGCAGGGCAGACTTTTTCATCCATGGACAATCACTGTGGTTGAAAAGTGTGACGCCTGTGGCCACCCGCTGGCGCGTCACGACATTGGCGACGGGGCTGCAGTCTTTCTGATTTTTTTACTGGGGTTTACCCTGATACCGCTGGCATGGATGGTCGAGCTATGGCTTGCGCCACCGCTGTGGGTGCATGGTGTTGTGTGGACGTTGGCGGGGCTTGGTATTATCGCCCTGCTGCTGCCTGCAACCAAGGCATACATCATGTTACTGGAACATCGCCACCGCGGCGCTTAGGGCTTGGGCGAGGGGCCTTTTGGCGGTGTCGGTTTTTGCACATAGCAAGGGTTGGCTAAAAATTGCGCCAAGACAGATTTGTAGGTGTCCAGCAGGCTTTCAGGCGCGGGCGCATTTTGGCAGCGGCCGGTGCGGCACAACCCGTTTGATCGCGTCAGCATAAAGTAATCCTGCACAATCGTGGCCTGTTGCTCCATGTTATAGCTGAGCAAATCACGCGCGGCTGACAGCTCATAGTTATAAGCCGCCATATAATTGAATTTATGTTTGAGCGTTAATTGTATGGCAGCAGAGATCGGGTCAAGCACCTTGTTCTGGTACTGCCAGACATGGACCATTTCATGAATAAAGTGGGCCTGCGTCTGGATACCGCCTGTGCTGTAGTCAGGGTTATAGCAGCCATACATATAAAGATTGCCATTGGGTGCCATGCCCGTGCCACGTGGGTGCAGGGGGTGGAATTTGCCCTCCGTGATGCGCACGCGGTCATAATCAATACTGTTGCCGAAAACTTCCCGCGCCAGGGTGATTTCACCAACGGTTAAAGGGCGACCGATGATAGGCGCTGGTTTTGTCATGCGGCGCGACTTTCCCTTCGGCTAGATTGCCAAAACTGTGCTGGGTATTTATGATGAGCAGGTCAAAGATTAACCGGTTTAATGCATGCCGGTAAAGGGGACATCGTGGCAAGAAGACGTTTCGTAAAACCAAAGCCGGCTGCACTGGTCTGCACACTGCTGATGCTTTGTGTTTTGCTGGTGCTTGGTGGCTGGCAAGTCAAAAGACTGGCATGGAAAGAAAGCCTGATCGCCGAGATTGCAGCGCAGCAATCAGCAGCGCCCGTTGACTTTGCCGCTTTGCAGCAACCGTGGGACACGCACGTACATAAAAATGTTTTTCTTGATGGCCGCTTTTTGCCACTGGATGATATTGCCATCGGCCCCCGCACATCAGATGGGCAAGTGGGCTATCACCTGTTCACACCTTTTGTGCTTGATGATGCCCGCATTGTTTTTATCAATCGGGGCTGGTCAAAGGACCGCAACGCGGGCACGCCTGTTGGCAAAGTTAAAATCAAAGGCGTTGTGCGTCTGCCCGAAAAGCCTGATTTTGCGCCTGACAATAACGCGCAAGAAGACGACTGGTATTGGCCCGATCTGGCTGCGATGGCAAAGAAGCGTGATATCGAGGTGCAGTCAGATGTTTTTGTGCAGCTGACAGAATCTGTTGATGCCGCGCCCGTGCCAAAACCGGTTGCCGTCACCGCCGCCAGTTTGCCAAACAATCATTTATCTTATGCCATTTTCTGGTTTGGTATGGCGGGTGTCTTGCTGGGGGTTTTCTTTGTCTATCATTACCGCGCCGAAAAGGGAGAGCAGCCTGATGCAGGCGTATGATCAACTAAGCCATCATTTTTCAGCGATCACGTCCCTTCGTCAGGTAGATAGCCTGCTTGATTGGGATAGATCTGTGATGATGCCGCCCGAGGGCATTACCCTGCGCGCGCGACAGTCCGCTGTATTAAATGTAAAAATACATGAAATGCTAACCGATGCCCGCCTGAATGACTGGCTTGAAAAAGCAGATGACGGCAAGCTTGATCCATGGCGTGCAGCAAACTTACGCCTGATGCGTGAGCAGCACCGCGAGGCCACCGCCGTTTCGCCCGACCTGATTGCCCGCAAGATGGCGCAAGAAGCACAGACAGAAATGATCTGGCGCCGCGCACGGGCGGAAAATGATTTCGCCATGGTCAGGCCTGACCTTGAAAAATTGTTTGATCTGGTGTGTGAATATGCCGATGCGCGTGCCGCCGTGCTTGGGATGTCGCCTTATGATGCGTTAATGGCGCATTACGTACCTGGCATGACCTCGGCAGAGGTAGATGTTTTATTTGATGATCTGGCGCAAGTTCTGCCCGATATGCTGGGCCGCGCAATTGACAGCCAGCCAGAGGTGGTTGCGCTTGATGGCGATTTTGCGGTTGAACGCCAACATCAGGCCGCACGCCTGTTGGCAGGCAAGCTTGGCTTTGATCTTTCGCGTTGGGGGCGGCTTGATGTGTCGGCCCACCCCTTCAGCATGGGTATTGGCGGGGATGTCAGGATTACAGCGCGCTATGATCGGCGTGATTTCATGTCCTCCCTGATGGCGGTGGCGCACGAGGCAGGTCACGGATTTTTTGACCGTCATACACCAGCCAGCTGGCATGACCAGCCCGTTGGTGTCAGCGGCAACATGGGTATGGCGATCCATGAATCGCAATCTCTTGGCGTTGAAATGCAGATGGGCCGTATGCGCGGGTATTGGGAACATCTGGCCCCCGAGCTTGCCAAAATTTTTGGTGGCAGCAGCGCTGTTTGGACAGGCGAAAACCTTTATCGCCACGCCACGCGTGCAGCACGCAGTCTGATCCGTTTTGAGGCAGATGAAATTTCCTATCCGCTACACGTGATCTTGCGCTATCGGCTGGAAAAACATTTGGTGGCGGGCACGCTGGCTGTTCGCGACCTGCCAGATGCTTGGCGTGCGGGGATGCAGGAACTGGTCGGCATTACACCACCTGATGATGCGGTTGGGTGCATGCAGGATATTCACTGGCATTCCGGTGCGGTTGGGTATTTTCCTGCCTATGCGCTTGGGGCCGTGATTGCGGCGCAGTTTACAGCCGCGCTCAAGCGGGAT
>JBEIPH010000028.1:0-7702 GCA_040377115.1 Micavibrio sp.
ATAGGCCACGATCATAAAATTGATCACCGCCGTGGCCAGCGTCACATATGCCCCGCCACCCGCCCCTTCGGAGCGCTGCGCAAAGAAAACGATAAGGTTGATCAATCCCCAGATGAACCATGAAAACACATGGGGACGAATGCGGCGTTTAAACATCGCCCACAAGTACGGCACAACACTGGCCAACATCAGCGCCGCACCAACAACCGTCCAAACGGTTTTGCTATCGCCAGCTACCTGAATATCCATGTTTTTTCTTCCTGAAAGCTCTCATTGACATAATTGTGTAGCGGGTATAGCTTGGCGGCGTTTTCATCCTCTAACACTTTTAAATCTTTTGCCGGAGAATCACCATGGGATCTTTTAATGTGACCTGTGCCTTAAGCGGCCTGCCGATTACCGATGGCACCCCCGTTCGCGCTGTTGTTTTGTTTAAACCCACTAGCGAAGCCGACCATGGTTTTCTTTATTCCTCGTCCTTCTTCACCCCCGCCAGCCTGCCCATGCGCGGCGTTTACAGCGGGTATGGCGGCGTTAAAAAGCTTGAAACGAGACCACTGGCGCGCGCAGCCCTCGCTGCCTTTTTTGATGACGTCGATAGCGAAACAGCCGCCGAGCAAGCGGTCGATGGTTTGCGCTTTAAACCCGCCAACGCCTCTATCACACGCTATGGCCGCGCGGTTGATGGCAAAATCCATCTGACTTTAATCCGCGAAGATGTTTTTGAAATGGCCGCCACGCTTGGTGTTGATCTCAACAAACGCGACCTTGGCCGCGGTCAGCCTCTGCTTGATGAAAAAAGCATCACCAAAGACCTTCTGGCGATTGCGGAGCGCGAAAATGATATCGCCGCCACCGATGAAAACGACAGTAATCTTTCACAAATCCTGACCGCTGCCCTCAAGCGTCAGGAACCTTTGCTGCTAAAAACCCCGCTCAGTTTCGTTACCCAGCGCGCTGAAGGCGATATGACAGCCGCTGCATTTAATGACTGCTATGAAATGCTCAAATCATCTGCCGCCCAGCAGGGCGCAACAGCAGCGCTGCTGGGCGAGGCAACTGACCTTGCCACGCTGATGCACATCCAATGGGCGATCATGCCGGGGCTTGGTAAAACATGGGCCCCGTGCATGCGCAGCATCGGCGGTGCCACACCGTGGCGCTTGAACGAGGTTTTTGCGCGCGAAGTCGGCGCCATTGCCACAGGCGAGCGCCGCTGGCAGCAAGCCGCCAAGCGGGCCGAAGAAAAGGGCGAAAAAGCCCCGCCGCGCGCTGGCGCAAAACCACGCTGATTCTCTATTTCTGAACAGGTGTTTAGGCTGAATTTTGCGCCAAATTTGCGCAAGAATATGTCTTTTTAGGGCCAAAACAGGGGGTTTTATACCGTCTGTGGACAGTTTTTTGTTGTTTTCAGATAGCCGCTTTGTTACGAATCTGCTCTGAGTTTAAGTACGCTGCGCTGAGTGTTAACCGGAGCAAGTTCTGAGACTCGAGGTACTATCTCACTACTTCGACACAACACCAACGCTTCGATAAAAAGGAACAACACACATGGCTACCGGTACAGTTAAATGGTTTAACCCAACCAAAGGTTTTGGCTTCATTCAACCTGAAGGCGGCGGAAACGACGTTTTCGTTCACATTTCGGCGCTTGATGCCCTCGGCCTCAAGACCCTGAACGAAGGTCAGCGCGTTAGCTTTGAAATCGAAATGCAGCGTGGCAAGCCAGCTGCTGGCAAGCTGCAGCTTCTGGCCGCCTAAGCGACCATTTGACCCAAGCGATACGAACAGGGCCCCTCTCGGGGCCCTGTTTTTTTGTGAAAATGGCACCACATTATCGATCATGAAACCGATCACCAAAACAATTGCCATCGACTGGTCTGGCGCGCGCGGCACAGGCCATGCGCGCTCTATCGGCTGGGCAAGTCTTAATCCTGTCAATCAAAAGCATCTGCATATTGAAACCAACCCCCTGTCACGCACAGAGATTGCAACACGCCTGTTGGCAGAGGCCAACGGGGATGGCCTGACCATCGCGGGGATTGATGCCAATTTTTCAATCGCTGGCAGTGTTATTGATACGCTGTGTGGGCCAAATGCCGGCGCATCAGATCTTTGGCACGCGGTGGAGCGCGCCGCAAAAGCAGATGCCGGATTTTATGGGGCGGCTTTTGCTGAAAATCATCCCGCGTTTTTCTGGATGTCTGGAAAAAAACCCACACATCTGCCAAGCCCGCTGCCCCAACGCGCAACCGAAATTGCCTGTGGTGTGGCGGGGCTTGGCTATCCTGAAAGCCCTTTTAAATTGATTGGCCCCAAACAGGTGGGAAAAGGCGGCCTGGCTGTTATGCGCCTGGCGCATCATCTTAAACAAACGGCAGGTGACAAAGTTGCTGTATGGCCGTTTGAAAAACCAACCGCCCGCACGAAATTAATCATAGGCGAAATTTATCCGCGACTTTTTTGGCGGCAGGCTGGGTTTGGCAGTGCAAAGGTGCGTGATGTCACAGCCATCAACAACGGGCTGAAGTGGTATGGATTATCAGGCCTTAAAATCTCTCTGGCGCTAAGCGACCATCAAAGCGACGCTGCGATTTCCGCCGCAGGCCTTGCGTGGATGATCAAAAAATCAGGCCTTGCCGCTTTTTCAACAACAGCCTTGCCCGCAGCCGCCACCCGAGAAGGATGGATCATGGGGCTGCCAGCAATATCCTGATTATATTGGCTTTTATCACATTTTATCCTTTGTTAAACAAAGCAGGTTATCATAGAAAGTGGAGGATCAGACCCCATGTCTAACCCGCGCGCCACGTTTGATAAATCATCGCAATCACCACAAGATGGTGGCGATAATTTTTGGTTTACGGCGAAAGACAACTGGCTAGGTGCCTCGTTTGATGACGCGGCCAGCCCAAAAGCACCGCAAGGCACAACAACGGCTACGGCGCCAAAACCTTCAAAAGATATACCTAGAGATTTTAAGGCGTAAACTGCAAGACGTCTTTGCCGTCTTTATCAGTCAGCACCAATGCGCCATCTTGTCCAAAGCGATAGGTCTTCACCTGTGACAGCGCATCGAAATAGGATTGCTCAAGCTCTCCTGCCGCACCCATGCAGGCCATTTTAGTGGAAACAATACCGCCACCCAGAACAAGCTGATCTTTATCAGCAAGCTCGTAAGGACCGCTATAACCATTACAGCCACCCCTGCCCGCCAGTCGGCCTTTGCCATCCAGCTCCATGGTTATCTTTACATCTTCAGGCACCGCGGTGTCATTGATACGCGTTGCGTGCCAGACAATATTTTCAAGCTTTTGTTCGCCTGCCACAGGCTGTGCCGGCGCTGCTTCTGGCAGGGGTTGCCCAACTGGTGCGCCACAGCCTGTGGTTTTACCTGATGCATCATCAATTTCAACTGTATCCGCAAAGCTATTACCCGAACCGTCTTTGCACGCAACATGCTTGATCTCAATCGTGGTGACCTTTGGCGTCGTGGCCAAACGATATTTATACCCACCGGTAAGCAATTCCATTTCAGGTTTTGGCAAAATAATATTGGCGGATTTCTCTGGGCGCTCCAGCATAATCTGGTCGGCCGTTATGCTCAGCTGCCATCCTTCAACGTCGCTGCTGGCGTGATAAGGTAGTTTTTCTTCGCCCGGCAGGATGGCGCGCATGGCGATGGGGTCATCAGACTTGATCTCGACCGCTTTTTCTTCTTTGCAGGCAGCGGGTAAAACCAACAAAACCAGCAAGCACAGATTCAAAAAAGTATTCTTCCCCATCATTCTTCTCCGTCCATGAAAATCTTACCCGGGTTCATGATATTCATCGGGTCAATTGCTTGTTTAATGGTGCGCATCAGCGCAACGGCGTCGCTACCATGTTCATCAAGCAAAGCCTGACGCTTGCCAAGGCCAATGCCATGCTCGCCTGTTGATGTACCGCCGGCGGCAATGGCGTATTCAATCATCGCCTTGTTAACGGCGCTTGCGCGGCTCCATTCATCAGGCGCTTTTGGATCAAGAATGAAAAAGACATGGAAATTCCCATCACCCACATGGCCCAACATCGGAGCCACCAGACCTGCCGCATCAATCAAGCCACGGGCATGCGCCATCGCCCCGCCCAGTTTTGATATCGGCACACAAATATCCGTCACCCAGGCAACAGACCCCACGCGCAAGGCACGGGCCGCGGGCAAGGCCTGATGGCGTGCGCGCCACAGGCGGTTGCGGTCTTCTTCGGTTTTCGCGTATTGCAAGTTGCCACCACCAAGGTCGCGGCCTATCCCTTCAACCATCGCAAGCTGTGCATCGACCTCGGCCGAGCTGCCATGAAACTCTAAAAACAGCATCGGGCGATCGGGCAGCCCCAGTGCCGACATGCGGTTACAGGCATCTACCGCTGAACGGTCTAAAAACTCCATACGCGCTGGCGTGATACCACATTGAATAGCCATGGCGACTGTATCAATCGCCCCCTGCTCGCTTGAAAAATCCCAGATCGCCGCCAGCGT
This sequence comes from Micavibrio sp., assembly GCA_040377115.1. Lineage (GTDB taxonomy): Bacteria > Pseudomonadota > Alphaproteobacteria > Micavibrionales > UBA2020 > JAEXMB01. Next base: position 4,520 of record JBEIPH010000028.1, read on the forward strand.
TGCTTCAGGGCGCGGGTGCAGGCGCAAGGTGGCTTCGACAATCAAGCCAAGCGTGCCCTCTGAACCCGTAAAAAGATGTGTCAGATCATAACCCGCTGCCGACTTGCGCGCCCGCGTGCCTGTTTTGATCAGGCGCCCGTCTGGCAATACAACTTTAAGCGCAAGAACATTGTCGCGCATCGACCCATAGCGAACAGTCGTGGTCCCAGATGCCCGAGTGGAAATCATACCGCCAAGCGTGGCATTGGCACCGGGATCAACCGGAAAAAACAAGCCGCTATCGCGCAGGTCCGCATTAAGCTGCTCGCGCGTGACACCCGGTTCAACCACACACAACAGGTCCTCGCCAGAAACCTCGGTGATTTTATTCATCAGTGAAAAATCAACGGCGATGCCACCACGTGTTGCTGCGGCATTGCCCTCAAGCGAGGTACCCGCCCCCCAGCCAACCAAGGTAATCCCCAGACGCGCGGCATGGCGCACAATGTCTTGGACTTCTTCGATGCTGGTTGGCTGCACAACCATTTCAGGGGGCTGTGTGTCGTGATAGGCCTCTTTGGGGGCGTAATGGGCAAGCGCCCCCGCCGCTGTAATCAGCCGCCCACCCAGACGGGGGGCAAAAATACCGCTAAAGTCATGAACAGCTTGTGATACCACGGATGTTTCCTGCCTAAGCTTATAAAGCAGCCTATCATAGCGCATAGGCACACCGCGTCAATCAAGGGACGAGCTTACAACAGGGGGCCTATCAGCCGCCTTTGGGCTTGTCTTTGGGATCTTCTGGGGGTGGCGTTGCGCCGTTGCCCTTGTTGCCAAGTGCTGCCATCAGTTTGGCGTGCTGTGCGCGGTAATAAAGGGCGGCTTCATCCAGCTGGGCGTGCAGGTATTGAACGGGCGGCGCTTTGCCGCGCTCGGCGATATTGGCTTCCTGATCTTTGACGCCGTCTTTTGGTTTGTTCATCGCCATCAGCGTGTCGTACAGGCGGTTGACGTCGTAAAGAACACCTTCTTCGACCTTGGCTTTTTTCGCAGCCGCGTCATCGGCATCGGTGCCCAGCTTGTCATTGATTTTTGCAAGCAGCAGGTCGGCGATGCGCGCCAGCAGTTCTGGCGAAAGCTCTTTGCCTGTCTTGTCGCGATAGTTTGCAAGAATTTGCTGGATGCGCTCGATGGCGTCACGCTTCAGAACCTGTTCAAGACCCTCGGCACCATAGAACACATCATTCAATGGCTTGGTGGTTAGGGCCAGCGCTGCGTCCATCATACCCTGCTGGCCATAACTGAAGATGCCGCCACTGCGCAGATCTGCCAGTGTGTCGCTCAGATAATAAGCCGCACCGCCCGGACCATATCCACCAAAGCCGGAACCGCCCAGATTGTCTTGGTCCCGATCACTGATACCAGCAGAGTCATTATCACTGATATTTGCGTTTTGTTGCAGCAGGCGGATGGTGATGGTTTCATCATAACTGAGGAAGCCATCATTGGTGCGCACGGTCAGGTTAACCGTGTCAGGGTCTACACCAAAGGTAAAGGTGCGCAGTGCCATGATCTGGTTGCCAACTACCGCAAAGTCAGCGGTTGGCGTCATCAGCGTATAGGTAAAGGTCGAGCTGTCCACGTCAGACGTGGTCATGTCGGCAACCATCCAGCCAACATTGGCACCTTCCGGCACCCAGTCACGCGACCAGCTGATATCATAAGGCGCGTCGTTGACAGGCGTGACGTCGATGTTAAAGGTGTGAACAGCCGAAAGATCAACACCCGTGCCCGTCGTGCCGCCGTCATCCTGCACCTGGAAGGTAAAGGCGCCATATCCGGCACCGTTGGCGTTAAGGGCTGGTGTGTAAACCAGGAATTGCACATCAGCAACGCTGATAAACTGGCCAGCACTGACAGGTCCTGGGGCCGACGCACCAAGTGACAGATACAAGGTACCGCCCGCTGGCAGGGTCACGATGCGTACGGCCTGCATGTTGTTAGGCACGGTGTCATTAGGATCGCTGAAGGCAAAGTCAGCAAGGCTAAAGTTATAATCTGTATCCTCGTCAATCGTTACGCTGTTATCGGCACTGAGCGGCGGGTCGTTGGTAAGAACGATGCTAATCGCAAAATTGGCACTGCCCAGCGTGGTCGTTGCGTCATTGACGGTGAAATCAAAGCTGTCGGTGGTGGTTTCTGTGCCGTCATGGATATAAACCACGCGGCCATTATCGATGTCATCTTGCGTAAAGCTGCTGATAGCAACTGCAGGCGCGCTGGCAAAGGCAAGGCGGCCGTTCACAGGCGCCGTGGTCACGGTATAGACGATATTGGCAGGCAAGGTGTCAACGTCAGAAGATGACAGCTCGGCTGGCGAAAGAATAAACGTGTCACCTTCAAAGGTGGTCAGACCTGCATTGACATCCAGCACGGGCGGATCGTCAACGGCGGTGACATCAATGGTAATGGTGTTTGGTGTCTGATCCGTATCAATACCACCATCCGCCGTACCACCGTCGTCCTGCACTTGGAAGGTAAAGCTGGCGTAAGCCGCACCATTATCATTGAGCGCAGGCAGGAAGGTCAGGAAAGAAATATCAGCAAAGCTGACAACCTGACCAGCGGCGACAGGCCCAGGTGCCGAAGCCCCCGTTGCCAGATAGAGCAAGCCGTTCACAGGCAGCGTGGTAATAACAACCGCCTGGAAGTTGTTAGAGATCGCATCATTCGGATCGCTAAAGCCAAAATCAGCCGGCGAGAAGGTGAACGGAATATCTTCTGTTGCGGTTACCGTGGCATCTGCACCAAGCGGCGCATCGTTTACCGGTGTGATGGTGATCGCCAGCGTATCGGCAGGCAGCGTGGTCAGGGCATCGCTGACCACAAACGTAAAGCTGTCAGCAATCGTCTCGCTGCTGTCATGTACATAGATCACCCGACCATTATCAATGTCATCCTGGGTAAAGCTGGTCAGTGCCACACCTGGGTTGGTGGTCAATTCCAGCTGGCCGTAAAGCGGGGCAACCGTAATCGTAAACAGGATATCGGCAGGCAGCGTATCAACGTCGCTCACAGCCAAGACAGCAGGCGTGATGGTTGACGAGAAACCTTCAAATACGGCCAGACCAGCATTGGTCACAGGCACGGGCGGATCGTCAACAGCCACAACATCCACCGTCATGGTATTTGGCGTTGGGTCTG